>WJJX01000030.1 GCA_014729445.1 Candidatus Moraniibacteriota bacterium
TGACAAGGAAAAAGTAATCTTTTCCGTTAAAGAAGGCGACTTTAACTACTACTATCTGGCTTTTTTAAAGGATATAAAAAAAGAGGCAATTAACAATGAAAATGTTATTTATTTAAATTCCGTTTTATACAAATTGGACAGACAGTTAACCAATCCGGATCCCTCCTCGCCCCTTGATCAAAAGACCCCTCAAGATGCAAATCAGGATAATACAGATTCCAACTCGCAAAAAGAGATTGAAAAAATTAAAGAATTGGAATTTGATTTTAAAGAAAATCAGCTGCCCTTTATCGACGCTGAAAAGGAAGCCCAAAAGATGAACGCCGAAAGCCTTAATCTATCCCTTGAATCTTTTAAATGGCTGAATAATGAAGCTTTTTACTTTAAACATAAAAAGGATCTTTACCTGCTTAACCTCAATAAAAGATCGGCTGCCTTAACTCTGGAAGATATTAAAGCCTACGAAATATCCCAAGAAGATATTTATTTTATTAAAACCGAAAAAAACTTAATTTTTAAATCCGCCTATAATGGCGATCCGGATAGCATTATTCAATTAACCAGCAATGAGATAAACAAGGAGGGTCAATTCAAATTATTTGTTTATGATGAAAAAAGAATAGCGGCCTTATTGTTGGACAAAGGCATTCTCTATTTATACAATGACCAGGACGAGGAATACCAAAATTTCAAGGAATTTGACCAAAATATTAAAGGCGCTCAATTCTCCGACGACGGAAAAAAACTGCTTTACTTCAATGAAGACGCAATAAAGGTCTATTATCTAAAAGAATGGGAAGTTCAACCGAAAAATGAAATCGGATCCAATATCACTGTGCTTGAAGAAAAAGACAGTAAGATTAAAGACGCCATGTGGTACGAGAATTATCAGCATGTTTTATTCTACAGCAAAAATGAAATAGAAATGGTGGAAATTGATTTAAGAGGAGGAACGAATAAAAATGTGATTAAAAAAAGCGAAGTGGAACCCAAATTTATTTACGACACCAAAAGCCAACAACTTTTTTATTTAGACAAATCCGATCAGTTTATTCAGCTGTTTTTAGCCGAGTTTCCGCAAGAAGAATAATGAACAAAACCCAAGGTTATTATCTTTTCGAAAATTGAGGGGCTCTTCTGGCTTTTTTAAGTCCCGGTTTCTTTCGCTCCACCATTCTATCGTCTCTGGTCAGATAACCCCGATCTTTGAGCTCCTTTTTTAAATCCTGGTTGAATTTTGTTAAAGCTCTGGCTAAACCCAGTCTGCTGGCTTCTGATTGACCCCTGGCGCCTCCTCCCTGAGCTTTTATACTGATCTTGAAAGGAGTGTTTTTGACAACATCCAAAGGCTGCCTGACAATCTCATGGAGTTCATAAACCGGGAAGTATTTATCCAGCGGTTTTGCATTAACCGTGATTTCATGATCCTTGCCTTTTATGCTAGAAATTCTGACACTAGCAATTGAGGTTTTTCTTCTCCCGACTGCTTGAAAATATTTATTTTGCTTATCTTTAACATCTTGACTGTTCATATAAAAATTCTTAAATTGATTAGGATTTTAAAAAATGATTCTAAACTTCCTTTCGTTTAAGCTTCAATCTTTTGATCATCTGCTTTCTTAATTTATTTTTAGGCAGCATTCTATAAACCGCCTGGGTGAACACCTTTTCAAAATCTTTGTCTATGGCCTTGGAAAGCGTGGTTTCTTTAATCCCGCCCGGATACCAACTGTGTCTGTAATAGATTTTATCCTGTAATTTATTATTACCCTTGAATTGAACTTTGTTAAGATTATAAGCCATGACAAAATCGCCCAAATCTTTATGCGGCTCATATTCAATCTTTCGCTTTCCCGACAACAACAAAGCCACTTCGCTGGCCGCTCTTCCAAAAACCTGATCCTTTAGATCAAACTTTATTGTCTTTCTCGCCACTACTTTTTTTCGAGTCTTTTTCTTCAGGGTTTTAGATTTTACAACCGCTTGCTTGCCTTTAACCTTGGTTGCTGGATCGATCTTTGATTTGATTTTAGATTTCCGCTCTTTCCCTTGATTATTTTTTTCAGCTTTTGACTTATTTTTGGCCATAATTGAATGATTAGTTATTCCTTAATTTTCAAAATTTATTTCCGCTTGCGCTTGATCTTTCCTTTTTTTGTCTTTTGATCACCTTGCCCGCTTGCTTTAGTCTCTGACTTTTTGCTGCTTTCTTTTTTATCGCTTTTATTGTTTTTACCGGCTTTCGATTTGACTTTAGATGAAACAGTCTTTGGTTTACCGGCTTTTTTAGCTTGCTTAGCCTTATCCTTATCAACTTTTAACATATCAACCAATTCGATCAAAGCAATCTGGGCCGAATCGCTGGAACGTCGATTTAATTTAAGAATCCTGGTATAACCCCCGTTTCTATTCTTAAAAAAGGGTCCGACTTTTCCAAAGAGCTCTTTAGTCGGTTCTTTACTTAAATTTCTCCTGATCTCTCTTATTCTTGAGACATCCTCTTGCTTGGCCTTAGTAATCATTTTTTCTATATAAGGTCTCAATTCCTTTGCTTTGGCCAAAGTCGTCTCAATCCTTTTATGTATGATTAAGGAAGTAGCCAGACTGTTTAACAAAGCCTTTCTTTGTTCGGCCGTCCTTGATAAAGTTCTTCCTTTTTTTAACTTCTTCATTGCTTGAATTAATTATGTTAACTGGATTCTTTAATCCTTCTCCTCTTTAAGAATAATCCCATGAACCCCTATGGCTTTTTTAATGTCTTTTATGGCTTTTTCGCCCATCCCTTCGATCAACATTAGTTCTTCCTCCGACTTTTTGGCTACTTTGCCGACAGTATCAAGTTTATTATCCTTTAAAATAGCTAAAATCCTTTTGGATAAATTTAAATCATCTACGGAAAGCCGTTTTTTGTCAACTTTCTTTTTCTGCTTTTTGGCGGAGACCTTATTGGTTTTACTTTTCTTTTTACCCTCTACAACCTGAGCTTCTTCAACTTTAAGCGCCGCTCTGTCCTCTTGCTCGCTTTTAATTTCTTGTTGAACTTCTTGAACCAATTTTTTCTCCTCGGTTTCGGCTAAAACGGCAAATTGTTTAACCAAAATCTTTGAGGCCTCCTTAAAAGCCTCTTCGGGTTTAATACTGCCATCGGTTCGAATCATAAAGGAAATCTTATCATAATCCGTTCTTTTACCGACTCGCATATTTTCAACCGAGTAATTAATCTTTTCAATCGGAGTAAATAAAGCGTCTACGGCTATTGTTCCAAGCTCTTTGGTGTCCTCTTCTCTTCCTTCAATAGGACTATATCCGATCCCTTTTTCAACCGTCATCTCCATTTCCAGCTTGCCTTCGGCATCGGTTATAGTGGCGATCGGTGCTTTTTTATCAATGCTCTCTATATTGGAGGACATTTTAAGATCAGAGGCGGTAATTTCTCTAGCTCCTGAAACACTTAACTTAATCTTAACCGGTTCCTCTCGATGCATTTTAAATCTAAGTTTTTTTAAATTTAAGATAATCTGAACCACGTTTTCCTTAATGCCGGGAATGGTGGCGAACTCGTGATCCACGTCCTTGATTTTTATTTTGGTAATGGCATATCCGGGGAGACTGGATAATAAAACTCTTCGCAAAGCGTTGCCTAAGGTGTTTCCATAGCCCGGATAACAGCCTTTTATTTCAAAGACAGCTTCGAAATCATCACCCTTAACGTATTTTGGTTTTTGAGGTAATGCTATTGTTTTCATAAGTTAATATTAAATATGGTTATAGTTAAAATAATTATCGACTGTAGTATTCAATCAACAACTGAATATTACCAATGTTTTTAACGTCTTCATACTCCGGTTTATGCAGAATTTTGATGCTCCCTTTTGCCACATCCAAACTCAACCAGTCTACCGTGTCCTTCTCTTTGGCCAATTTTTTTAACTGCTCTGCAATTAAGGTTTTCTTTAATTTGTTTTCCTTTACTGAAATTATATCGCTCTCTTTTAATTCATAAGAGGGCACATTGAAAGTTCTTCCATTGAGCTTAAAAAATCCATGCGAAACCAATTGTCTGGCTTGGCTTCTGGATTCGGCCATTCCCGATCGATAAACCACATTATCGGCTCTCATTTCCAGTTTTTGAATTAAAAGCGCCCTGATATTACCCTGCTTGTTTTTTACTTTCAAAAAATAATTTTTAAGCTGTTTCTCTTGAATACCGTAAATGTGTTTAATCTTTTGTTTTAAATTCAACTGCATTCCATAATCCGATAATCTGGTCTGTCCTTTGGGTCCATGCACACCGGGCGGATAATTCTTTCCCGTGATAGCGCACTTGGGAAGATAGCATCTTTCTCCCTTTAAAAATAATTTTTCTCCTCTTCTTCTACATTTTTTACACGCTGTTATCATAAGATATTTTTAAATTTATAACTGTTATTAAACCCTTCTGGCCTTTCTGGGCCGGCAGCCGTTGTGAGGAATTGGAGTTACGTCCTTAATGGAGTTAACTTTGATTCCGTTGTTTCCCAAAGCCCTAATAGCCGCTTCTCTCCCGGCACCCACTCCTTTTACAAAAACATCCACTTCTTTTAATCCGACTCTGGCTACATTTTCAAGCGCTCTATTGGAAACCATAGTCGCAGCGTAGGGAGTGGCTTTTTTAGCTCCTTTAAAACCGAGCGCCCCGGCTGAAGACCATCCTAAAATCGCGCCGCTCAAATCCGCCAGAGAAACAATAGTGTTATTATAGGAACATTTGATATGCACCTGGCCTCTGCTAATTCTTTTCCGTCGCAGCTTCTTAAACTGTTTTACATTCTTGGCCTTATCTTTTTTGATTGACTTATTCCCCATTTTTAAAATTTATTAACTAACTGATCTTAAAAATAATGCTTGTTTAAATATTAAGTCTTTTCGACCTTAACCTTACCGGATCCCATTGTGATCCTTCTATTGCCTCTAACGGTTCGATTATTAGTTCTTGTCTGTTGTCCTCTGACCGGTAATCCTTTAATATGCCTTGTCCCTCTATAACAACCAATTTCTTTAAGCCTTTTGATATTAGTCATTACTTGGGTTCTTAATTCCCCCTCAACAACATGATTTTTTTCAATCTCAAGCTTTATTTTATTGACATCTTCGTTTTTTAGCTCTCTGGCTCTTAAATCCTTGTCGATTTTTAGTTTATCCAGGATTTTACCGCTTAAAGATCGTCCCACCCCATAGATATAGGTCAGGGAAATTTCTATTCTTTTGTCTTCAGGAATATTGACTCCTAAAATTCTTGGCATATTAAAAAATTAAAACTATTTAACCTTGTCTCTGCTTATGTCTTGGATTCTTGGAACATATAACAAAAAGACGCTTTCCCCTTTTGACTATTTTACAATCTCTACATCTTTTTTTGATAGATGCTTGAACCTTCATAATTAAAAAATTATTGCTTACAATCTCTTTTTAATCCGACCTTTACTTAGATCATAAGGGCTTATTTCGACCTCAACTTTGTCGCCGGGGAGCAATTTAATATAATTTACTCTCATCTTTCCGGAAATATGAGCCGTTATTTCATGTCCATTCTCCAATTTGACTTTAAAAACCGCATTCGGCAAAGCCTCCAAGACTTCGCCCTCCATTATAATTAAATCGTTTCCCATAAAGGATATTAATTTAAAAAAATTAATAACTTAAAAAAGAGGCGCCTTGGCAGAATCAACTTTCCCAACCTTGCATACCTTTTATCATTTCAGGCTTTTCAAGAGAGATTAGCCCCTCTTTGTGGATTTAACAAGATATTAGCAGGAAATAAACTAAAATGTCAAATTTTTTGGTGTTTATCAGAAAATGAGCAATCTTCATTGTTAAATTAAACTGATTAATATTTCGCTAACTTAAATAATGAAATAAGTCTCCTTCAGGCTGTCCGAGAACGAAAGAGTTCAGTTTAGGAATTTGTGTTTTCATACAGTCTTAACTCCAATTAATTTTATTAAATTATAAATAATTGACCGAAACAAATAATAGTATATAATATTGCTATTCCTTCAAGTTTAGGGAATTTTTGATTTTTTTAGGGCGTATAGCTCAGTTGGTAGAGCAGTGGCCTTTTAAGCCATTGGTCGGAGGTTCGAGTCCTCCTGCGCCCACCTTCGCTACGCCGAAGCTTAAGCCGAGGCAAGCTTCGCTAAAGCTCCAACGCAGCTGCGGCGCGGCACAGCCCACAAACCCTTAAACCCTCCCCGGCCCTCCCTTAACAGGGAGAGGGCGATCAAATAAGAATTTTTGTAGATTTTTTAAAGGGTTTATTGATTATTTTTAGGGGCGTTTAGCTCAGTTGGTTTAGAGCAACTGGTTTACACCCAGTAGGTCACAGGTTCGAGTCCTGTAGCGCCCACATGTTAAAAATCCGCCGTTTGGCGGGTTTTTTAGTATTTATTTTCTGAATATTTTTAATTAGGTTTATGATTAAGTTCTGATTCGAATTTGTCTATGAGCTTCTTGGAATTCTATCTCATTCATTTGGTCGATCCTTTCACTGGCGTTGAGAGTCTTTTGGGCTTGAGTTTGAACATAACTGTTTCCAAGGTTATCTCTAACAATATTGCTGCAAACATCTACAAATATTTCATAACCTCTTTTATCTTCATTGTAAAGATTGTATAGCCCAAAGGTTACTGATAAGTTTTCTCTTTTCTCAAGATTTTTATTATATTTATTATCAAATTCTTCATCAGATTCCGAGCCTGATATATCATTAGCTTCTTCTTCACTAAATTGATATAAATGCGCTAATTCATGGGATAAAATATTTCTTAAAAATATTGATCTATACAAATCCATTATCTGATCTTCTGAATCAAATTCTGCTAATGGAGAACTCTCAATTAAATGCTTATATGCTGTATCCTTTTTTAAAACATCACTAGAAGGCAATACGATGAACTGATCTAACTCATCAGGGACAACCGGGTTTTCTTCTGATCGTCCCGTAAATTCTTGTTGCTCTTTATTTCTATTCATTTTTTTCATGAAAGTTTCCCAATTTTCTTCATTTAATATTATTACTCTTAATGGTTTCATTTGACCATCATCAAGTATTTGTTTTGTTCTTATCATGAAAGCTATATCTTCTTCTGTCATTGCTTCATCACTAAATACTTCGATTTGGTTTTCATTAATTTCAGCTCTATGAATTTGCTTTATATTATCTGAAATCCATTTATTTGCATCAATAATAGCAGCTTCTCTTCTATCCTTTTCTGAAACCGTCTTTTGTTCAACTGCTGGTATTTTTTCAAATTGATTCATGCGAAATTATTTTATTTATTGTTTTTTAGTATTTTTTATCATTTTACAATTTTAATATATCATTTTGAAAAATACTTGCCACTTGAGTATCATCCTTTCAAAAAAGTTCCAGTTGGATCCTGTAGCGCCCACACAGTAGAAACTTTCGTCAAGTGTTGGAAAAACTCCAATTGTTTTAGTAATCTCTTTTAATAAATTTTTCCAGATATTTTAATTTCTCCATCTTGTCTCCTGCCCCTAGATCTCCTCTGCTGGCATCTAACATATCCCAGCCGATACCAATAAAACGCGTTGCTGCAACCAATTTCATCTCTTCCCAATCAAAATTATGCTCGTTACAATAACCTTTCATGTACTCTACTATTTGATTAAACTGTTCTTGATTGCTTGGAGTTTTTAAAAACATCCAATCCAGTGAGCGTAAAAAATCATAATATCCCTTACCAATCCTGGGAACAATACGCATTCCGGCAAGATAAACATCCTTTGTTTCTTTTTCAATAAAAATATGATCTCCGATTATGTTGCCCTCAAAATAACCAAAAAAATTAGATCCTTTCTGCTTAATAATTTCTCTAAGTTCTTTTTCAATTTTTACTAAATCATTAATATCAATATTTATTTGGTTACTTTCAACTAAAGTCTTTCCCCATTTTTTTAAAACCTTAAGTGTCCATTTTCTGCCATCTTCCAACAGATTTTCGAGTTTGTCACAGCCATATTCTTCAATAAATTCAGCAATAACATGTTGATAATCAAAAGCAATCTGTTTACATACCTGCACTGCATAATCTCTATCCGTACCCCCTTTTTCCATGCTTTTTAAGAGCAAATCATATTCAAAACGAGGATCTTTTGGAACCCAAGCGTTAGGCGCTGGCTTAACAGCTAAAGTTTTAAAATTAATTTTCCTTTCTTGAACTAGCTTCTCAATAATGGGGGACAATAAAGGATAAAATTCTTCTGGTCCAACAATTTTTTCATTTTTGCCGGGTTTTTCAATGGATTCTTTTTTCGCCTTTACATTTCGAATTAAATGATCTAAAATCTGAGTGAAAATTATAATTTCTGTATACCGTTATTAACAATTTATTTTATGTCACTATGAAAAATATGAAAAATTTTCTCACAAAATCTAACATCTCGTTAATATTGAATTCCTTAAATCTTTTATTATTTATTATCGCTATTTCATTTATATTCAGTCTATCATCAAAAGTTGATAGATCAACCGCAACAGGAAATACTCAAGATGAGGAAGATATTGAAGGTAAGATCGAATCTGTTCAAAGTGAGATTAGCGAAGATATTGAAGATGAGATCGGATTCCTCCAAAATGACATCGATAGAATCAATCGGAAAATAGATGCTCAAAAAACAAAAACAATTGACCCAAAAGCACCACCGGATTATTGTAACGATATCAAGACAAACTTTTCTGAGCCAAAAGGAATTATCGAAGATTTTAAAGCTGGAAAATATACAAGCAAAGACTATGGTTTTACCATTCAAATTCCTGATAAATTAAAGCATGCAAAGATCAATATCATCACAAATAAAGACGACTCTTTCGTAGGAAAAGAACGAAGTGCAATTGTACATATTTTAACTGCTACTACTGATTATGAATGGGATTCTACTACTCTTATAGATAAAATATTTTATTATGATATTTATTCATTTACAATTTATACAAAGAAACAATACACAGATTCATGCAATTCTGAAGACTGTTTAAACCAAAATAAGAATGATTACGCTTACCTACCATGCCACCATTGTTTTAATAAACTGGGCGAAAATAATAAATATGTTTTCGCTGGACTGGACAGTGGCAATTCAACTCCTTGTGACTACCATAATTACTTAGAACAGAATAAAGAAGAAGATATAGCCTATATTGAGAATAATTTTAAAGTCTTTAATATACGATAAAACTATTGAAATTCATAAATTTACTCCGCCTTTTTTCAACCAACCCAAGCACTTAGCGCTCGCATTTTAAATTTCTCTTAAAACCCTAATTGAGATTTCCATTTCTTTTTGATAAAAAATTTATCAAAATGACGGATTTATAATATAATCAGAGATAGCCCAAACAAAATCGAAAGCATTGACCTAAATTTAGCTATTGCCTGCCGTTTTGAAACGGAATAAAAAAATCGCATTCCAACCTAATTCAATCAATGAAAAATAAACGATTCAAACACAGGATTATTCCAATAATACTTTTGATTATTGCTTCTATTCTAGGCCTTTTTAAAGCTCTATTAAACGAGTCTCTTCCGCCCGGTCCAACTCTCGCTGATAGAGGTCTTATCGTTTCTTTTGTTTTATTGGAGCTTTTTTTGATTTACAAAATTTACAAAAGGAAAAATTGGGCTTTAAGCCTTTATCTGATACTTTTTTTCATAGAAATTTTAAGCAACCTGGGCAATATTATATTCTGGTTTTCCACTAACAAACCTTTAGCCGAGGTTTGGGTTTTAGAAAAAATTCTGGCGTTAATGGGTATACTCTTTTTATTCAAGAAAGATCTTTATAAAAAGATAAAAAAACCGAAAAAATTATTAGCCAGACTAAAGACTGCAATCAAAAAGGAAAATTTAAAAAATTTTATTCTTTTTGCCCTGCTGGCTTTATTTTTAATCTCTATATATCTCCTCGTCAATTATATTAACCCCGAGGAAATGGTAAATAAACTCGGAGTGCAGAACGGATATATTTTAGGACTGGTGGTTTCGTTTTTCGGAGGGCTTTCCGCCGTAGGAGCGGCCGCTTTTTACAGTGTTTTGATAACTCTGACAGCGGGAGGCCTCAATCCCCTTTTATTAGGTTTGGTGGCCGGTTTTAGTTTATCATTGGGGGATCTGTTGATATTTTATTTTGGAAAAAAGGGAAGAGAGTTGGTAAGCTCCAAATGGGATAAAAAAATAAAAGATTTGGCCCGTCTTTTTAAAAAAAACAAATTATTAAAAAAGCTAGTCCCGATTATAGCTTATTTATATGTCGGCTTTTTGCCTTTGCCCAACGACATTCTGCTTCTCTTTTTGGCGACCTTGGAATATTCTCCCAAAAAAACCAACATCATAATCATTTTGGGAGATTATTCTTTTGTTTTCGGTTTAATTTTTCTAACCCTTCAGGGCATCAAAATTTATCCTTAATCATTTTTAGAGGCATTCAATAACCAAATCTAGGTCAGTTCTCTGATTTCCGCCACCTCCAAATGCAAAACGGATCTATGCTGGCCGGGATCGATTTTTTCAAAGTAGGTGCTTAGGATTTGGAGGACGTCGCCGTGGGCGACGAAGAGTATTTTTTTGAGGTTTATTTTGGCTTTAATCCCGATAACTTCCCTGACTATTCCGGCTGTTTCTCTTGTTCTTTTAACGTCGGAGCAAAATATAATTGCGTTTTTGTCCAAATTCTTGTTTTTTAAAGCGCTCTTTTTTACCTGCCGCCTGCCAATTTCAGTGAGACCGTAATTTTTAACTCCGTCTTTTGGGTTGCTTATGATTATTCCTTTTTCATTGGCTTTGCTTTGGCCGTGTCGCATGATGAAATCGCGGTTTTTTAAATTTTGCATTGTTTTATCTCATCTTTTTGCAGCTTCCAAATTATCGATTTGCGAAATGACCTTGCCTGCAGATTTACCGGTGTAGCGATAAAGATTTTTGTGTTCTTTGGATTTTGTTAGAGCTTTCAGTTCTTGATCTTTGAGATTGCTAAAGCTTGAAATCGAGATGGTTTGGATTTTTCTTTTTAGGGCCTCTTTGATTATTAGCTCCCCCAGAGGAACCCCTCCTGCCGCTGTAACCTCTGCCGCCATGTCTAATTTATTGTCCTCCTCTTTGTCATTAGCTGGAATATATCGATCCGATAATAACAACCAAATATCGTTTTCCTTTAAAAGTTTTAGGCCATCGGTGAAATTGTCAGTGGCAAGGACTTGGTAGCCCTTTTTTTGAACGGCTGTTTTGATCTCTTGTTGAGCTGATAAATTATCTTCAACTAATAGGATTTTTTTTGGCATTGGTTTTAAAATACTTATATTTAAATAAACTAATTAATTTTCTTTTTTTGATTATAATTTTTCCAAACTTTTTGAAAGTTTTTGTTTTTAAGAACTTCGTCAAAAGAACCTTTGGCTACAACCTTGCCTCCTCTAAAATAATAAATATAATCAAAGTCCTTTAATAAATGAAGTCGATGGATTGAGGCAATTATTGTTTTTTCCCTGAAATTTTTAAAAATGTTTTTGAAAATTTTTATTTCGTTGAAGGTATCGACACTGCTGGTTGGTTCATCCAAAAGCAGGATCGGACTTGGTTTGGCGGCCAATAGCCCCCTGGCCAAGGCTAGTCTTTGTTTTTCGCCGCCGCTTAAACTCACGCCTTTTTCGGCAACATCGGTTTTTAGTCCTTTGGGGAGCCGGTTTAGAACCTTTCTAAAACAAGCCAAATCGACAAATTTTTCCACCTCCTCTTTTCGACTGTTTATGCCAAGTGTTATGTTGTATAAAATGGTATTTTGAAAAATTTCCGGTTCCTGGGGAATCAAGGAGGTTTGATCCCACAAAGACTTAATTCCATCGGTTAATTTTTTTCCATCGCAAAAAACTTCGGCTTTCTTGACATTATAGAGTCCTCTTAAAAGCACCATCAACGTGGTCTTCCCGGAACCGCTCTCTCCCACTAAAGCGATTCTTTGTTTTCTGTTAAAGCTAAAGGAAACATTTTCCATGTTTTTGGAAAAATTAGGATCTTTATTGTCCTTTTGCTCGTCTTCATATTCAAAAAATAGATTTTTAATTTCAATCTTTTGCCAGTCTTTTTTTAAAGGCTTTCTTTTAATTCTTTCCAGCTTGTCGTACTCTTTGTTAATGCCTTCGGCTGAGATCATTGCGGAATTGCGCTCCACCATTTCCGTATATTGCCAGGCGAAATTAAAAAAGGTATGAGAAATTTTTTCCAAATACTGAAACAAGGCAAACAATATTCCAATCGCGATTACTCCTTTGGTGTTAAATTGATGATAAGCATTAAAAACAATGATTAAAGATATCATTATTTGAATCAAGATAGATACTCCAAACCATTTAAATTCATTTAAATAAACATTCTTCATAAACAGTTTGTAGGGAAGCATTAACCTTCGCTTTACTTCTTGAAGGGCTCTTTTTTTAATTCTTAGAGTAATTACCGTAAAAATATTGCTTATGTAATCATGGATTGCGGCCGCAATATAGTTTTCTTTTTTAAAGATTTTGAGATACCGTTTGTTTAGAATTCTATCTAATAAAATTATTACTACAAATATCACTACGGTAGAGACAACCGTTATTAATCCGGCAATTTTATAATAAATGATAATGATCACAAAAGAACCGATTAAATTAACAACCCCCTCGTTAACAAACATAAAAACCGATTCGCTAAAATGAAAAAGTCTATCTGAGGCTTTATTAATTTTATCAATAGTGTCACCGCTATGGTGATCGCGATGCCATTGAGCCGGTAAATAAAGAATTTTTTCAAACATTTCCTCCTTATATTTTTTTCTAACAAAAAAAGCATTTTTATTTTCTAAAATTCGAGAAGCGGCGTGAAAAATCCAAAAAATTATTGTCATTAAAAACAAAAGTAAAACATTATAGGTGACGAATTTAAGAAATTGCGGATCATCGGAGTTAAACTGAACATCATTAAAAATTCTGGCTATAATTAAAGGCTCAATTAGGCTAACGGAGTAGGAAATCACCGAAAAAATCAAAAACACAATCACCATGTGACGATTTCCTTTGGAATACTTCCAAAAATATCTAAACAAATTGGAATAAGGATTTCTAATTAAAGCCTCTTTTATTTTTTTCATTTTTTAACTTCAGATTTGCTGTTTATTCGTAGTCTCTTTTTTTACCTGTCATGATATCGTGGAGCGGCCCCCAGCTGTTGGTTTTTAAACCTTTTTTTACAGCTTGTTCCAACTCCAGTTTGGGATCCAGCAGAGAATACATCTCCTTTTTAACCAGATTAGGGTTTATGTTTTGAACAAAAAAGGATTTGAGTTTGCACCTGTCTCCTTCTTTGCCTAAGATTTCATAATGATAAACAAGATGTTTAGAAATGGCAACCGTAATCTTGGCCCCTGCCTGACAATTTTTAAATTTTTGATTAAATTCCTCCATAGTTTCACAATCCGAAGGGAAATGCTTGATGACCCTTAGCTTAATCAGCTTGGCCGGATCTAGAATGGTTAAGATTTTTTTTATAATAAAAACTAGACTGATTATAACGGTCAACCCAAATAATGCTAAAATAGCGA
The DNA here is from genome assembly GCA_014729445.1 of Candidatus Moraniibacteriota bacterium. Lineage (GTDB taxonomy): Bacteria > Patescibacteriota > Minisyncoccia > CAIUEV01 > JAHKAQ01 > WJJX01. The sequence goes on from WJJX01000030.1 coordinate 13,627, forward strand.
TAAGTAAAATAGACGGATTACTACTTTTTAGACTTTCCAACATTGTTGTATTCAATTAAATGGATTAAAACATAGGCGATTATCTTTAAATTAATTTTTTCCCCGGCCTGATTAAAATATAGGAGGCAATAACGATAATATTTCAAAAAATTTTTCAATATTGTTAATTGTTTTGATCTGTTAAATATTTATATTTTAAAATCTCTAAACCTCGATACCGAAAATCTCCTTGGTTTCTTTTTTCTTTTTGGGTTCGGAAATATCACTAGGCGAGCCTCCCTGATTATCTTTAGCAGTTTTTTTCTTGTCTTTGGATCTTAGAGTGATATTTTTGGTTACAATTTTCTCTCTGCCGAGTTTGATGCTTTTAGTTACACTCGCGCCGTCCGAAGCTTTTACCTTTAAATTATACTTTCCTTTGGCTAATAAAATAGCATACCTTCCCATAGCGTCGGTGATTGTTCGAGCGACAGGGGCTCCGTTTTGATCGAAAACATTGACATAGGTCAAAGGTCTCGGCCTTTTCTTTTCGTCTCGAACCAATCCCCATTTGGGTTTTTTGGGCAGAATAATTCTTATTAGAATAAAAATCACATAAAGAATTACGATAACGATGTTATAAATAACCGGATTGATAATCACAATCACAACCGCCGAGATAAATCCAAGGATAAATATCGTGTCTAGAAGTCGCAGCAGGCCTGACTTTGAAAAGACCACTTCACTCGATTTGGCCATATCTTTTCGCATCGGAATCCCGATTGCAAGATTATCCTCTTTTTTAAAGCTTATCGTCTGCCCTTCGTAGTACTGCGGATCATATTGCACCGCAAAGGGTTTGGCCTCTTTTTTATCCACCAAATGATAACCTTCTTTTTTCACATCCAGCGTGTAACTGCCTGCGTTAACCAGGAAAAAATAATTGCCGGTTTTATCCGTGGTTATCGAGTCTTTGATTTTACCGTCTTTATCAAACAATTCAACCGTTGATTCTTTAAGAGGTTTGCCACTGGCGATATCAAAGACCACTCCAGCCCGCTTTTTTCTTCGATTATAGAATAAAAGAGCCAGCAAATTCAAAACAGGCAGTAAAAAATCCCAAAATTTTGAAGGCATAACTTCTTTGGGTTCGGAAAACTGCTCTATTTGGGTAACCGGCGCCACTTCCTCGACTTCCGCCTCTTTTGCCAACCTTTGAGTGGCTCCTCTAAATAAAGCTTTAGCTACCGGCTCATTAGGATCATTAGATTCCACTTCCAAGGTGACCGACTCGCTGCCTTCTTCTTTTGGCCTGAAACCAATTTCAATGTCGCAGGTTTCCCCTGGTCTCAACACATTTTTTTCTTGGCAGGGATTATCCGCATCAGCCGGATTCAAATCGATTATATATTGATCCGATTCCGTTAATTTAATATCCGAAATATTTAAATCCGCATTTCCTTTATTATAAACCTTAACCGGCTGGAATAAAATCTCGTCGGGTACTTCCTCGCCCTCTCGAATAACTATCGGCTCAAATTCATGCTCTCTTACACTTAAATCAATCTCCGGTTTCTTTTCCTCTTCCCTCCGTCCCAAATAAAAAACCTCTTTTTCCGGTTCATCGGGATCGTTGGAATTAATTATTAATTTTGTTCTTAGTTCGCTCAAAACATTCGGATTAAAAATTACCTGGACAGTACAGCTTTGATCCTGTTCTAAAATTTGATTGCTTTGGCAGGTAAGCAATTCCAAACCAAAACTCTCGTTGTTTTCGATATGCATTCCGCTTATCTGCAGATCCCCCTCTCCGACATTGGTGATTGTCAAATCTCTGGTTTTCATTCCCTCATTAAAACCTATTAAACCAAAATTATACTCTTCTTCGCTTGTTTCAATATCAGGATAATCCTCTTTTCTCCCGATAATTGTCCAATAAGGAGTAAGCCGGTCGCTTTTCACTTTGTAATAGGAATAATTCTTGTCGATTTCTTTTAAATCAGCTTCTTGAGGTTTGTCTTCTTTGGATTGGAAAAAGTACATTTCAACAATGCTATTTTCCTCAATCCAGTCGTTTTCTATGATAAAGTATAAGGTGGCTTTATCGACTTCATCATTTTCGAAATCCTCGCTTTCAATTTTTAAATATTTGTATACCAGATAGTTTTCTCCTTCATATTTTTCTTCGATTTCCAATTTAGAGGGTGCATTTTCATGTTTGGTGACAATGAATTCGCCCAAAATGTCTTTTTCGGCTTTTAGTTTTATTTTTTCAATCGCTGTCTCTCCGTTTTTATCTTTGTCGACTTTATCGCTGCTTCTTTCATCGTTATTTGAAAGACATAATTCAAAAGCGATACAATCATCTTCCTTACAGTCTTCAACCAAGTTATCCTCGCTCTCTTCTCTGTCGTCATCATCTATGAAGTCAAAATAATCGCAGGCCATCGCTTTATTGGCGGTTAGGGGCACCTGTTTATCGGGGGTGTCCAAATCATTTGAGTTAATCGTAATTTCGGCGCTGTAGCTCCCTTCTTCTGATTGGTTAAACGTAACCGTTAAAGCGCAGCTTTCATTTTGATTAAGGGAGATAGTGCCTGATCCACAATCGTCTTTGTTCAAAACAAAATCGCTATTGCTTAAGCTAATACTTGTGATATTAAGAGTGGCTGTTCCGATATTTTTAACCGTTACTTGTTTGGTTTGTCCTTGATCGGTAAAATTCAAGCTGCTGGGTAAAACCGAAATGTTAGGTTCGGGAGTAATTGCGCTAACCCCTTCTCCAGTTAAAGTAATATCAAAAGGATTCTCATCCGGATCATCGGAGGTTATAGTCACGCTTGTATCAAAAACTCCGGTTGCTGACGGATTAAAGGTGACATTAATGGTGCAGGTTTGACTTGAAGTTAGAACAGTCGAAGTGCCGCAAGTGTCAGTATCCAGTGTATAGTTGGTAGTATCATTTAAAACAATATCAGAGATAGTTAAATCGGCATTGCCGGCGTTTTCAATAATGAAAGACTGACTGGAGCTGCTTTCTCCTTCAATCACTTCCCCATAATCATAAGTTTCGGGATCCACGTTGATGTCTTTATCGTTTATTCCTTCACCCTGGAGGTCAATGTCATAATCGCCGTCCGGATCGTTGCTTACAACGGTAATCGAATTATCCAAGACGCCGGTGGTGGTCGGACTGAAGCTTACCTCAATGTTGCAGTTTGAGCCGGAAGTTAAAGTGATTGAATCGCCGCAAGGGTTAGTGGCGGGATTTTTGTCTAAGGTGTAATTGGTGGTGTCATTTAGGGTGATGCTTGAAATATCAAGATCCTGATCGCCAGAGTTGGAAATTTGGATAGTATCCGGTCCTTCCAAAACGGAAACAACAACACTGCCAAAATTATTGGGATTTGGACTGGCTTCGATATTCGGAGGGCTGCTGGTTAGAACGTCTTCGTGAAAATCGCCGTCGCTGGTTCCATCGTTATCCTGCAATACTTTGCTCCCGTTTAAAGCGGCGGTTATCAAATCGGTTCCGCTTACCGTTGGAGCATAAGTGTTTTCATAACTCCCGTCATTTTCCGGATCGCTTAAAGTTAAATCATCAATTTCCGGAGGACTTGTTCCGTCA
>WJJX01000031.1 GCA_014729445.1 Candidatus Moraniibacteriota bacterium
AAAAAAGTTCGGATTTCGTTCAGAATACGGAGCAAACATAGTGTTTTATTTTAAGATAGATACTGGAAATTTCGAGCTTGTAATTTAATATGGAGGAACCTGAATACAAAAAAAATCACAGAATTTTATCTAATAAATTTACTCAAGCTCATTTATATTTTTATACTTGGAAAGGTCTTCAAAATAAAGAATTTAAAAAATATTGGGAAAGAAGTTCTTATTTTTGGAACGCGATTCTCTCTGCTTTATTTAAATCTTTTATTCAATCAATAGCTAATCTATATGATAAAAAAGATGATGTTATTTCGATTTATAGATTGCAAAAATTCATCCAGATAGAGAGAATTCTTTGATATTATGAGTCTAATAAACAAAAGTAAAAGCGACTCCTTTCTGATCCCCTCTTCCGGTTCGGCCAATACGATGGATATAATCATCGTAGGTTTGAGGAGTGGTGTAGTTTATGACATGAGAAATATTGTTTATATCAAGACCACGAGAAGCTACGTCAGTTGCAACCAAAATTTTGACCTGATTTTTTTTGAATCTCATCAAAGCTTTTTGACGCTGATTCTGACCTTTGTCTCCGTGGATCGAATCGGCACTAAAACCCTTTGTTATTAAATCCTTAACTAACTTTTCAACATCTCGTTTGGTTTCGGAAAATATTAAAACTTTGCTCAATTCTTCTTTAATTAAAACGTCTTTTAAACAATTGAATTTCTCTTCTTTTTTGGTTTTAATTACATTCTGCTCTACATTTTTGGGAACCTTATTGGTTAAGACTTCTATTTTTATAGGATTATTCAAAAACTTTTTTGTTAATTCTTCAATTTTTAAAGGCAATGTGGCTGAAAAAAACAATGACTGCCTTTTTTTAGGCAACTGTTCCAAAATCTGGCTAATTTCTCTTACAAATCCCATATCAAGCATTCTATCTATTTCGTCTAAGACAACATTCTCAAACATTGAAAAACTTAACTTGGATCTTTGTTTTAAATCTTTTAAACGTCCGGGAGTGCCAATCACAAAATTAGGATTTTTTCTCAATTCAATAAGTTGTTTGTACGTGGACATTCCTCCCACACAAACGGCTGAATAAAGCCTCATGTTTTTAGAAAATTTTCTGAATTCCTGATCAATTTGTTGAGCTAGCTCCCGAGTTGGAGCTATAACTAAAACTTTCTGCCTTCTGTCTCTAAAACATTTATCAATTAAAGGCAATAAAAAAGCCGCTGTTTTCCCAGTGCCCGTATTGGCCAAACCAAGCAGATCCCGTCCTTGGATGATGTGCGGAATTGATTGATCTTGGATAGGAGTTGGATCTTTAAATCCACTTAGGGATAAATTTTGATTTATGGATTGATTAAAATTAAAATCTTTGAACGAATTTTTTATTTTCATTGGTTCTTTAGAAACAGATGATTCAATGTTTTCGATAAACCTTTGAATATCGATTGTCTTTTTTTGTCTTCTATTTCTATTTTTAAATTTTGATCTTGATCTTTTATAAAAAGGCTTTCTGTACCTGCCAGAAAATCCTCTACTAGAAAAGTTCTTTTTCTTAAATTTACGTTGTTCCATTTGATTTTTAAAATAATTAAACACCTATTCTTTTAAATAAGTTCGATATGGCCCTAAAGAATCAATGTTTAATCTGCGAGAATCAATAGAACTATTTTCGAATTTAAATTATGTCAGAAAATCTAATTTATGTCAAATTTTGTCAAATTTTACGATTGTTGTATTTATTTTTTCTATTTTAAGATTTAATCTTGACAACAATGTTATGTTTATATAACATTAAGTTATAAATAAATAACAATTAATAAAATAAACAATGCTTGCAAAATCAAATTGGTTTCAAAAAAGAAAATACGGCGGCTGGGGTTTGTCGCCAAAAACCTGGCAGGGATGGCTTTATATCCTGGCTTTTATTTCGGTTTTAATTGTCTTTAACGCTCTCCCCTTTTGGAGCAATCAAGCTAGAATAATTTTCTTGATTGTTTGGATGGTTGTTTTAGGATTCGATGTGATAAAAATCATGATTACTTTGAAAAAGGATGAATTGGAAATAAGAAACGAAGCTATTGCTGAGCGAAATGCATCCTGGATAATGGTTTTTGTTTTAACGGCCGGGATTCTTTATGAAATTATTTCAAGCGGTCTTAATGAGAATTTTAGGGTAAATATTTTTTTAATCATCGCCTTGGTTTTAGGATTAGTGACCAAGACTTTGACATATTTATTTTTAGAAAAGAAATAATTTAAGTTATGAAAAATAGAATTAAGGAACTTCGGGCAAGGAATAATCTTACCCAGGAGCAATTAGCTAAGCTGGTCAACGTGAGAAGAGAAACGATATTGTTCATTGAAAAAGGGAAATATAATCCTTCCCTAAAATTAGCCTATGAAATAGCTAAAGCTTTGAAAAGTTCAATCGAAGAAACTTTTTTATTAAAATAATAATTAATTGAGTAAACATTATGACAAACAAAAGACAATATTTAATCTTAATATCATTGGGCTTGATGTTAATGTTTTTGGGCTTTGTTCTAAGTCACTTTAACATAATCAATGAACTGTCTGGCTTGGTGCTTTTAAACGGCGGGATCGTGTTAAGCGTTGTTTCAATTCTTAAATTTAATCGTTTTGGCGCCGGTGTCACCCAGGATGAAATGACTAGAAACTTCAGCAGTCAATCTCTTTCTTATTCCTGGTTAATTACCTTTGTTGCTGTTAATATAATGTTTTGGATGGATTATTTAGGTGTTTATAAATTTAGCGCCCAGAGTATTTTTACAATTATAATCTTTTTAATGATGTTTTCCTCAGAA
>WJJX01000032.1 GCA_014729445.1 Candidatus Moraniibacteriota bacterium
TAACTAACCTGATTTTAATCCAATTTTATCAAAATTACAATCCTTTCTTTAAATAATTATCAGCAATGCTGATCATTTGGAATTTACCCCTTGAAATAAGGACAAAACAAATAATTATTTTTTCAAACTACTTAAGTAAATTATCAAATACCAAGAAAGAAAAACAAACGAATAAATAAAGGTAATGCCAAAAGCTTTCAAATTATCCCCGGGATAAATAAAAATAGAACCAATGTCTCTAATCAATAAAAATGGATTGGTCAAAACATCCCAACTGTTCCACCGCAAATATCTGCCGATATAAATTCCGAAACTGGACAAAAAAACAATCACCACAATCATAACCCAAGTTTTCAAACGATTCCTTTTGCCAAAATAAAGATGAATATGATAAAGCGAATAAAGACCGAGCAAAACTCCGGTAACCGCAAAAGAAAGAACCAAAATAAGATCAAACCACAAAGGCGAATAATGATCGCCGGTTAGATGAAAAATATCGGTTACAATATAAAAAGTGTTAGGCAGAAACAAAAACCAGCAGAAAAATAAAAAATAACGCATCAATTGGATTATTTTATGCCCATAATTGAGCAGATAAAAACTCAGCATAAAAGGGATCCAGGCTAAAAACAAATTCCAGACTAAAAATACAAAATAAATATCCCGAATAAAAACAACTCTAAAAATTAACAAAACAATATTAACCAGTGAAGACATCAATAACAGATTCAAAGTCAAAAAATTACTCTTCTTAATTAATTTGTCTAATTTCCGCGTCATATTTTTTTTCTTAAATTTAAAGTTATCTTAGCCGCTAAAATTAAATACGCTCAAACAATCCATACAGGACATTTTTTTAATCATTGGAAACAACAATTCACACTAAGTTTGAAATACGCTATTATTATTTATACATATTTTCTATTTTCCTATCTAATTATGACAAAAAAAATAAAAAATAAAAACCGCAATCCGCTAGGAATTATCCTGATTATTTTTACAATCTTCATACTCTACTTGAGTCAGGTAATCTATTCTCACTTTCAGGAAAAAAACAAAGCCAGAATATATTTAATTCAGGAAACAGAAGCCTTGGAAAACTTAATGCAAAAGCTAAACAACATTCAAATAAAAGAAAGCTATACTCCCAAAAAATTATTCACCTGGAATCAATTCCAGTTTGAACCCAAAATAACCGTTCAAAAAATCAACGAAATCCGAAGCGCTCTAAAAATCGCTCAAAATAAAGAAATTTCCCAAAACAAACACACCGCTCAACTGGAAAAGAATTTCCAAGCTGAATATAAAAAAATTGAAAACTGGCTTGATCGATATTCTGTTTTGAAAAACTATGAAATGCAGTTACTAAACGAATCAGAAGACCTGACTGAAGAACTGATCGAATACAAAACCCTTCAAATAAACAACAACCTCAAAGACAGAGAGGAACTGCAGGAAATTATGGAAGCCATAAACTCGTCCGCCGCGAAGACCTTTAAAAAAATCGAACAGGGCCAAATCGACCCCAAATTTAAAAAAACCAATGAACTGACCCAAACTATCGCCGAAAATTACCAAAATTCTTCAAAAAATATACTGGAATCACTGAAAAGCCATAATCAAATCTCGCTGAACCAAAACCTCGTCCGGTTTGAAAAAATAATTTTAAACAGCCCTGAAATTCCAATAATCGCAAACTTTTTACAAACTAGGGAAAATGAATCAATTAGAGAACTACAAGGAATCAAACAAAACTGCGAAAAATTGAAAACGGAACTTGAAGATAACAAAATCAAACTAAAAATCAATTAGACTGAACCCATTAAGCCAGAATTTTTAAAAGTTTCTCTTTAGTCACTAATTTTGATTTATCTTCACTTCTCTTTTTTAATTCATATTTATTTTCTAAAAGATTGCGCTCACTTATAATAACTCTAAATACGGATCCAATTAAATCACTATCGGCCAATTTTTCTCCCGCCCTCATTTCATTTCTATCGTCATATAAAACCTCAACTCCTTCACTCGACAACTTTTTATATAATTTTTGGGCTTTAATTTTAACCTGTTCGTTTTTACTTGGAATTTCAATCAGATGAACCTTATAAGGAGCAACCGCTTCAGGCCAGATAATCCCGTTCTGATCGTTATATTTTTCAACAATCGCCGCCATATTTCTGCCGATTCCAATCCCGTAACACCCCATATAATAAGGCTTTTCCTTTCCGTCTATATCCACAAACACCGCTCCCTTCATCTTTTTTGTATAGTGATGACCTAATTGAAATATATTACCCACTTCGATTCCCTTTTTAGCGATCAATTTCTGCCTCCCGTCTTCGGTCAAATAACCTTCTTTAGCTAGGGCAATATCATCGATAATTTCACACTCCAAATCCTTAACTGTTTTCACCGATAAATCGGCCACATATTTAACTCCCTTATATCCAAAAGGAGCGGCATAGCCCGATTTTGTACGAAGCTTTTTCAAATCTGCCTCCCCGGCTTCCTCCAATTGTTCAACCGCATCCAAAATCTTTTCCAACTTGGTCTTATTTACCTGCAAATCGCCCCTTATAAGCGCGACAATAATAGCCCCGCTGATTCGATGTTTATAAATTATATGTTTTAAAGACTTCGAACTTTTAGGTCTTTGAAATTTAGCCACATCCTCATGAGCACAATATTCGCCGTCTTCGCTAATCAAAAACCGACTCTCTCCCGCCTCGCTCTCCACCACAAACTCATGACAATAATCTCCGCCAATATAACCGTTGTCGGACTCAACAACCTTGGCTTCAAGCCCCAATCGCTTGAAAATCTTCAAATAAACCTTTGCCATTTTTCGATATTCCCTTTCAAAATCTTTTTCATCTGTATGAAAGGAGTAAGCATCCTTCATTAAAAACTCGCGAACTCTAAGCAATCCCCCTTTGGCTCTTAACTCGTCTCTAAATTTTTGAGAAAACTGGTAAAGATTGAAAGGCAGATCTTTATATGAAAGCTTATATTTTCTGATCAAATCAACAAACATTTCCTCGGCGGTTCCGCCGGGTACAAATTTCATACCCCGCCTGTCTTCCGTGGTCATTAACTCAAAACCAGCCTCGTTGTTGCGATTGGTTTCCCGCCAAAGCTTCAGCGGATGCAGGACAGGTGTAATCATCTTTTGAGCGCCGCTTTTATTCATTTCCTCTTCGATAATCTTGATAATCTTATCCCTGACTCTCATTCCAAGAGGCAAAAAATAATAACGCCCCGCTACCGACTCCTCAATAAAACCGCCCTGAATGAGAAACCGATGGCTGTTAAGTTTAATATCTCTTGAAATATTTTTTCTGGTTTTGGCAAAAAGTTTTGATTGAAGCATAATTTTTTAATTAAAAATAAAACCCAAATTTCAGTCCGTTATTCCTCAAAACAAATCGACTGTCCTAACGATTTCAAGCAGATCGTTCTTATTTTGGGCTAAAGTCGAAAAACTATAATTATAATCTCTGCCAATAATCATAACCTTATAATAATTAAGCTCGAAAAAATCCTCCTCCCAGGTAATCAGCTTTAAATCTCCCATTTCTGTTTCTTTAAAATTATGAACCAAAGAGGCATATCCCTCCTTACTGAACTCCTCTTTTATCGAATCCGGACTTTGATATTCCTCAAAATTCAAAACATACTTATCGGTCCCTGCCTGATCCAGAGGATTGCCGAAAACAATCCCTTTATCGGTTTCCAAATAAGGTTTAACCGTACACTCATTATTCCCCCAACGATTATTATAAGGCACCCTAAAAGCGATTCCTTTTTCTTCATTAAGATACTTTAAAAAAGAATCGGCTTGATCGTTGTTAAAATTATCGAAATCAAAATCACCGTTTTCATCGAAACAACCCCTGCCAAACAAACGTTTCTTAGAAGAATCGGCTATTTTCCGATCCCTCTTTTCAATTAATGCCAGCCTGTTTTCAAACTCTCTATTTTCTTCCTTCAAAACTGACAAATCTCGACTCAAAAACCGGTTTAATTGATAATATTTAAAAACCTTAAGCCCGCTTATTATAACGACAATTATTATCAATCCCACATAGATAAGGTCTTTTATTTTAGCGTTTTGCTGCATCAACTCAAAATGATAATTTTTATCTATAATCATTCTAGCGATTCAACCTTATTTATCAAGCTTCCATTCAACTCAACCGCCGGGATAATAAAAGGCCAAATCAACTTTTGCCTCGACCTTGGGTCGAAAAGGCGGCCTCTCCCTCCAAGGCCTTATAAAGTGAGCCTGAAAGGTTCTATCATCGATTTGTTCGCCTATCACTTTTATTCTCTTGCCTGACTCCAACTTATCCAATTTTAACCGTTCTTCCCTATGAGGCCTCCTCAAATTTTTATCCCTTCTCTTCTCTAATAATTTTTCAGAATTCTCTTTGTCTTTTATTTTTTGAGGCAACAGAACCGTCCATTTTTGACCGGAAAAATCAACAATTTCGATAAAATCATCCTCCGGCTTAACCCTTTTTATCTCCCCTCCCAAAAAACCCTCTGCGGGCTTACTCCATTGAGAAATCCTGGTAGGCGAAAAGGGCATTTTTCGCAAAAACCTGACCTCCAATACCTCGTTAAATCCCGAAAAATAAAAGAAAATCCCCATAATATTAGTCAACAGTAAAACCGCCGGAATCAAAAACAAAAAGTTATAACGATAGCCTTTTTTAGTTCTTCTAAAAAAATAGTAACTTAAAAACGAAAATAGAACAAAAAGTATTATCCATAAAAAGGGAATGGTAGTCAGGAAAAAAATCA
>WJJX01000033.1 GCA_014729445.1 Candidatus Moraniibacteriota bacterium
ATATTTGTGGTTATTTTCCAGAATATCAGGGTAAAAAAGTTCGAATAAAATTTCTCCATAGATTAAAGCTTTTTGGGTTATAAAATATTTGTTTTTTTCCTTCCTAAGAAATCCGAGTTGATTTAAATTGTTGAGAATTTTTTGGGGATCGGTGTTTAGGATTTCATTTTGAGTGATGAGCATTTCTTTTAGTAAAGTGGGGGATTGTTTGCCCTTCAGGATGTCTATGTTGGATTTAAAAAGTTTGGAGATTTTAATTTTTTCGCCAGGAGTAGCCTTTTTATAAATTCTTCTCATTTCCTCGAGTTCCTTAATCAAGAGGGATTCTCTTTTATTAAGGATTTTTTTGCGCTCCTCTTCATATTCTGTCTCTCCAAATTCGTCTAAAGAATCCAGATTTATTTTTCTATACAGTTCCGATTCCAAAAATAAATTTTGTTCGATAATTGGCTCGCCAATGGGGTGATTAGAAAAAAAGCTCCAGAGGATTATCTTTTTTTCTATCTGCCAGGTCGGCAGATTTTTTTCTTCCAAGCTTTCCTCTTGATTTAGTTCTTTTTCCGACTCCAGGTTTTTTATATAATCCTTGAAAGCCAGGATGTATTTTTTATCCAGTTTTTTAAGGTCTTTTAAGCATTGGATCCTTTTTAATGGATTGATCAAATGATGGGCAAAAAACATTGGTTTTTTTATTGCTTAATTTGCTAATCAGGTTAGCTTCAAAGTTTAATAAATCTTTGGATTTTTTTCAAGAGGCTACAGGCGATAGTTCTTTCTTTATTTATTAAAATGAGCTAGAATTTATCTGTAATTGAATTCAATAGGAGTTAGTTGTTTTGACATTGAAAAGGTTTTTTGTTTATCTATTTGTCTTAAGGATTAAGTGGTTTTTTGTAATTTAGATTGCTATATGTATAAAGGAAAAAAAACTACCATTATGGGATTGGGCCTTCAGGGCAGCGGAGTGGCCATGGCTGAATTTTTAGCCAAGAAGGGGGCTGAGTTGATTATTACCGATATAAAAACCAAAGACAAACTTAGTTCAGCCATTAATAAATTAGAAAAATTTAAAAATATCAAGTTTGTTTTGGGGCAGCATCGCCCTGAGGATTTTTCAAGAACCAATTTAATCATAAAGGGTCCGGGCGTGGATTGGAATTCCCAATATTTGGCAATTGCCAAAAAGCATAATGTTCCAATCGAGACCGAAGCGGGGATTTTTATTCAGTTGGTCAAAAATCCGATTATAGGCGTTACCGGGACCAGGGGTAAGTCGACGACCACTCATTTAATTTATGACATTTTAAAACAATCCAGTCTGAAAGCAGTGATTGGAGGCAATATTAAAGAAAAGCCTTTAATTTCTCTGCTTGGCAAAGTAAAGAGAAAAGACACCTTTATGGTTTTGGAATTATCCAGTTTTCAGCTGGAAGGGCTGAAAAAGCATAAAAAGAGTCCAAAGATTGCTGTTATAACTAACTTAATGAAAGATCATTTGAACAGGTACAGAGATTTAGAGCATTATCACAAGTCGAAAGAAACGATTGTCAGGTTTCAGAAAAAGGACGATTTTGCTGTTTTGAATTATGATGATCTGAAAGTGAGAAGATTGGCTTCCACCGTTAAATCAAAAGTTTGGTTTTTTTCCCAGGATAAATTAAAAAGAAGTAACACTGTTTTTCTCTATAAAAAAAACGTGTATGTCCGTTATCACAAAAAATTAATCAAGCTTTTTAACATTGATAATTTAAAGCTTATAGGCAACCACAGGCTGCCTAATGTTTTGGCCGCGGTGGCGGTTGCCAAAATATTGAAATTGCCCAACAGAGTAATTAAGAACGCGGTACTTAATTTTTACGGGATAGAGCACAGACTGGAAATAGTACGAGAGGTTAAGGGTATTACTTTTGTCAACGACACCTGCGCTACGGTTCCTGAGGCGACTATGATGGCGATAGATTCTTTTAAGAGCGTGATTTTGATTGCCGGCGGGGCCGATAAAAAATTGAGTTTTGCGGATTTGGCTCAAAAGATAATCAAAAGGGTGAAGAAGTTGATTTTATTGCCGGGTAAGGGTTCGGATAGATTAATTATTGCCTTGAAGAAGTTGGATCCCGATTTTGAATATAAGAAAGTTAAGAATATTAATGAGGCCGTTGAGACCTCCAGGGAATTTTTTCAAAGAGGGGATGTGGTTTTGCTGAGTCCCGCCTGTTCCAGTTTTAATCTGTTTAACAACGAATTTGAAAGAGGTGATATTTTTAAAAAGGCGGTTAGAGATCTAGAATTTTAGAATATTTTTAGAATGATTTAATCATTGGTTTGCTATAGATAAAAGGGATAATTAGTAAAAATTATCCCTTTTATGTTTCAAAGAATTTTTAAGGCCAATTTGTTTTTAGTCTGTAATTTTTTATGCCTGCTTTTGTTAGTCGCGATTCATCTGTCGCAGGTTTTATTTTTTGATTTAAAAGGGGTCAACTATCTTGAAGGCAAAGAATTAAAATTTAAAGGAAAAGTGGTTAAGATTTTGGATTATGAGAGCAGTAAGGGAATTATTGTTGACGA
>WJJX01000034.1 GCA_014729445.1 Candidatus Moraniibacteriota bacterium
AATTTCGAAAACAAAGATGTCTTATTTTTGGATTAGAATTTATTGACCATAAAAGGGAAGGTTCATTATGTAATAAAAGATTCGATATCTTAACAAGAACGACAGATACAAGAAACGAATATGTTGTTTTTGAACTAAAATCACCTTGCGATGATGTTTTCAAAATTAAAGAAATGAAAAATAATAATAACGGAGAATCAACAGAATATCACTTGTCTCACTCTCTTGCTCGTTCAATACCTCAAATACTACATTACAAAAACTTAATTGAAGAAAAAAAAGAAACGGATGATGATTTACAAAGAATTGGTGTAAAACCAGGAAAAATAAGCAAATGTATTATTTTGATCGGACAAAGAAAAACAGATGATCCTATATGGGAGGAATATTTTAGAAATTTAAAAAATAATTTTAGTAATATTCTTGAAATATGGACTTATAGTGATTTAATTGAAAAGCTAGAAACAACAATTAAAAATTTAGAGGAAAATTTAAATTAATTTTTTATTTTTATCTAATACCCAACTTCTTCCCATATTTCAACCCTTTTCCAAAGTTTAAGAACAGATTTCTTAAGAAAGTCATTGTTCAATTGGACTTGAACCCACGACCAACGGGACCACAACCCGTCGCTCTACCGACTGAGCTACTACCGCCATAAAGATCGATTTTGATCGATTAACCTAAAGATATAGTAAAAATTTATAAATTTTCAAGAAAAGCAAGTCAAAAATAGGTTAAAATATCTTTTAATCGCGGCTTTATTATTTTAAAAAATGTTGGTAGATTAAAAATAAGGAAATTTTAGAAATTAGATTTTTAATTTAAAGATAAATCAGACCACATGAACGACATCAAATGCCCAAACTGCAAGAAAATTTTTAAAGTCGACGAAGCAGGATTTGCCGATATTTTAAAGCAAGTTCGTGATCATCAATTCGAAGAAGAATTGAATGAAAGAATAAAAATTGCGGAGAAAGAAAAAGAAAATGCCGTTAAATTGGCCGAAGCTAATGTCAAAAATGCTATGCAGGTCAAGCTTGCAAAAAAAGACAGAGAATTAACCGAAATAAAAGCCGCCAATAAACAAGAGCTTGTCGAGCTGTTGGCTAAAAAGGAATCCGAAATTGCGGACATGAGATCAAAAATAACCAATGTGCAGGCTGAGAAAAAGATGGCCGTTACCCAGGCGGTTAATTCCGTGGAAAAAGAACGGGACGATTTAAAGGTTAAGCTGCAAAGCAAAGAGCAGGAAATAGAGCTTAAAGCGGTTTCATTAAAAGAAAAGTACGA
Organism: Candidatus Moraniibacteriota bacterium; assembly: GCA_014729445.1. GTDB lineage: Bacteria > Patescibacteriota > Minisyncoccia > CAIUEV01 > JAHKAQ01 > WJJX01. Next base: position 1,294 of record WJJX01000034.1, read on the forward strand.
AAATGAATTAAAATCAAAAGATGAAATGATCGAATACTATAAAGATATGAAGCTTAAACTCTCCACTAAAATGATTGGCGAAACGCTTGAACAACACTGTGAAAACGAATTTAACAAACTGCGGGCCACCGCCTTTGAAAACGCTTATTTTGAGAAAGACAACGATTCTAAAACCGGCAGTAAGGGGGATTATATTTACCGCGAAACCGACAAGGCCGGCAATGAGGTGATTTCAATTATGTTTGAGATGAAAAACGAGGGCGACAAAACCGCTACAAAACATAAAAACGAGGATTTTTTGGGGAAGCTTGACAAAGACCGCAAGGAGAAAAAATGTGAATATGCGGTTTTGGTCAGTCTTCTGGAGCCTGAAAACGATTTATACAATAACGGGATTGTCGATGTTTCTTATAAATATCCCAAAATGTATGTGATTCGCCCGCAGTTTTTTATTCCGATAATTACGCTTCTTCGCAACGCCGCTTTAAATTCTCTTAGATATAAAGCCGAACTGGCTTTGGTAAAAAATCAAAACATAGATATTACCAATTTTGAGGATAAAATAAACAGATTTAAAGAAGGATTTGCAAAAAACTATGATTTGGCTAGCCGAAAATTTAACACCGCTATTGAGGAAATTGACAAAACCATAAATCATCTTCAAAAGACCAAAAGCGCGCTTTTATCTTCCGAAAACAATCTTCGTCTTGCCAATAATAAAGCCAAAGATCTGACAATCAAAAAATTAACGCGCGCAAATCCTACAATGAAAACCAAATTTGCTCAACTTGCCAATAATAAGATAAAAAAATCAGATTAGTTAGCCGATCAATCGCATTCAAATCAAGAAGCCGCGCGTTGCGGGGCTTCTTGATTTGAATTTTTCAATTTTCAAAATCTAGCCTTTCTCTTTAAACATATCAACCAAAACATAAACCGCACTTAAAGCGACCAAAACATAAACGGTTTTCATAATCATGGGCATGGTTTCAAACAGGAAAGCGACCAAGTTGAATTCGAACAAACCGACCAAACCCCAATTAAGGCCGCCGACAACCACCAAAACATAAGCCAAAGTTTTAACTGTTTTCATTTTTTTTCACCTCCTTTGTTTTTGTTTTTTTATCAATACATATTGAGTTTATTCTTTGAAAACTTTATTTAAACAATATTTTAAGAATTGATTTTGGTCCTTAAAGCTAGAATAAAGTTTTTGAATAACATTTAGATCTTATTAAAAAACTCAATATGATTTTTATTTTTTTTATTATACCACAAATATTTCTTTTTAGCATAAAAGAGGGAGACACAAAAAGGCGGGTTCCGCGACTTTATTATTTAAAAGATTGCTGGTAGATTATAGAGTAGAAACCGGATTAGAATTAAATACCAATATGATTACATGTGAATTCGAAAATGGAAACAGCACCAAAAACTTAAGACACGTGACAGTGGAAGCTATTATCGAAAAAAAGGGCAGAATTCTCTTAACCAAAAGAGCCAAACATCTCGTTCAGGGAGGCAAATATTGTATTCCCGGAGGATTTTTGGACAAAGGGGAAAACACCAAAGAAGGAATCCTTAGAGAAGTAAGGGAGGAAACGGGATATCAGGCCAGAATTATAGATTTATTTCAAATAGTGGATGAACCGAACCGAAACGATCAATTCAATCAAAACGTAAGCTTCGTCTATCTGGTGGAAATGATTAAGCAGTTAAGCGAACCCGACAACGAGGTTGATGAATTGGCCTGGTTTACATTAGACAAACTGCCGCCCGGCCGGAAAATCGCTTTTGATCACGCAAAGAGAATTAAAAAATACGCAGACTATCGAAAAAACAAATTCAAGCTGCCGGTTTTTACTTAAAAAAAACGAAAGTTTTTTGTTTCTTTTTTTTGTAATAGAGAACAAAACCGGAAATTAGAGTTAAAGTTACTATAATTATAGCCAATAAGATCCATTTATTTTTATCATCGGAGTTATTCTTTAATATTTTTTCCTTGCTTAATTCAGCTGGATCCTCCTGCTCGTTTTCAATTTTACCCAAAAGCAGCACTTCTTTTTCCTGTGATGCTTCTTCTGGATTAACTTGCTTTTCGGTTTCCTGCCCAGTGGTTTGATTCAAGTAAGCAAAAGGATCGATTGGAATTTCGGCAATTAATTGGGTGAATTCTTTTTGGCGCCCATTATCTTCATAACCTTCCTCGTCGATGGTGTTTTCGTTTTTTTCCTCCTCGTCCAGGGCTCTAATGATATTGCAGCTGTCATTTATCGAGCTTTGCTTATTCGCCGAAATCGTATTGCCTGAAATTTCTATGGAATCGTTCCAATAAGAACTCCCGGATTTTCCTCCCTGCGGCTTGTTACAGTCGAAGCCGTATTTGTCATTATTGGAGATTGTGTTGTTCATTACAATCACATTGCCCTTTTTATCGTTGTTTTCATAGAACTGAGCCGCAATGCCGCTGGAGCCGTTATTTTTTATTTGATTATTGGTAATTTTTAATTCCGTGCTTCCCACTATCAATTCTATTCCGCTTTCGTCATTGTCTTCAATGGTGTTTCCGCTTAAAAATCCTTCAACATTGGCTCTTATATCGACACCTTCCTGCTCATTATCAGAAATTTTACAATTGGTAATCTCAATGCCCTTGCCTTTTTTCACGTATACACCCTTGCCTTTGCTGGGTCCGATTCGGGAATCATTGATTTTAAGATTTCCGCCTTCGCCCACGGCCTCGATACCGATGGATAAAAACTCCTTGATAGTACAGTTTTGAATTTCCGCATCCGAGTCGGCCATTATCTTGACGGTTGTTTTGCCGTCTTTAACTGTTAAGTCATAAATTGCCGTTTCGTCTTCCAGTTTGATCTCTCCCGAGATAATAGTATCGTTTTGACTCTCGCCAAATAATTTTACTCCTTTTTTTATGATCAGGTTTTCACTGTAAGTCCCCTTTTTCACGAAAATATCCCCGGATTTGCCGTCCAGTTCATCGATAGCTTCTTCGATAGAGTCAAAAGGGTCCTCTTCGCTGCCGTCGCCGCTTTCTTTAACTGATTGATCGACATAATAATCATAATCTTTTGCTTCTGTATTAAAAGCCAAACGCCAAAAAACAAAAACCACCATCAAAACAATCAATATTTTTTTTAGCTTGATTTCCATTTCAGTTTGATATTTTTATCTTTAGTTTGGATCATAACATTAATTTCCGAGCCCTTCAATTCGTAAAAATTACCAAGCTTCGATTTCCAGTTCCGGCAGATGGGATTCGAGTTTTATTTTTTTTGAAATAAATAAGGTTTTCATCCGGTCGGCCTCTCTTCGAAGCTCCTTAAAATGCTTTTGATAGTTTTTCACTTCTTCCTCGGCCAGTTTTTCGATCAAGGAATAATATTCATCGTTTTCTCTTTCAGTATAAAAACTGCTGATTTCGCTTTTTGCCAGCTTCCATTCCTTCTGATTAGCGGCTTCCAGGGTGTTATTTAACGAGTCCAGATATTTTCTAAAATGATTAATTAAGCTTGAATGCAGTTCTTCCACCCTTTCATGCGGTTCGATGTTTTCTAAAGCATCAAGGATTCTTTGGTAGCCGTCCCTTAATTTGGTTATCGCCTCAATCAATTCCTCGTCCGTTAAGTTTTGTTTTTTCATTGTCTTATCATATTCTGTGTAAAGATCCGCGGAATCCTTGGTTGCGTTCATAATTTGTTTATCATACTCTATAAAGAGTTGATAATCCTTAAGCGCTTTTTCGGAATTGGAATATAATTGATCCAGACTCTCTTTCAAATTCTCCATTTCTTCGGGTTCGTCTGCCAGAGTCTCTTTGTTTCGTTTTATTAATTCCAAAGCGTCTTTAATCGATGCCAACTCCTCATTTTGTTTTTCGATATATTCGTCAGGGTCGTCAGTCGAATCAAAAGGAGTCTTTTCGGTGTCGAGATCGTTAATCTCTTCGATTGTATCCTTGAATTTTTTGGCCTGAAGCGAGAGATAGGTTTTTTTAGCCTCCAGTGCTTTATTTTGCCTGCTTTGATAGATCAAAAAAGCGATGGTGCCGACAATAACTAAAAATACAACGATGAAAATGGCGATATAAATTTTTTTATTTTTTTTGTCATCTTTTTGCTCAGAAGCTTTTTTTTGTTCGGTTTGTTCGATTTCCGGCGCCGGTTCTTCTTTTTTAACCGTTTCTTGTCTGGGCTTTTCCTCCTTCTTTTCTGTTTCTTTTATCGGATTTTTGGCCTCGATTTTCGGTTTTTCTTTGTCCTCTTGCTGCTTTGTTTCTTTAATTTCGGGCTTTTCAGTTTTTTTGACAGTCCCTTTTTTAGGATCAGGATTCAAAACAGCCTGATCTTTAGCCGGAGTCTGTTTTTTTTCAACCGATTTTTTTGGTTTCTCCATTTTTTTTGGCATAATTTATATCTAGAAGTAATTTATTAATTAAATTACCAGCTTTCGATCTCTATCTCTAAAATATTGACCCCCAGATCGGTTTTTCTTTCGGTCATAATAGTTTTTATTTCGTAAGCCTTCTCTCGCGCCTCTTCGAATTTTTTGTGCAGTCCCTCATAATAAAGCTCTTCTATTTCATCAAGCCAGCTGGCGTCGCCTTGAAAGAATTCGTCAATAGCGTCAAGTTCATCTTGGCCTTTTTCGCCGGCCTCCAAAGCTTTTATAAATTCCAAAAACAGTTTGTTAAATTCTGCATTATATTCAACGCATTTTTCATGATACTCGATCAACCCTTCCGGAAAATTCATTTTCGCCAGCTCATCGGTATACCCGGTTGATTTTTCATAATAGGTTTTAGCGGCTTTCACTCTTTCTTCAACCGGCAGGTTGGCGTCGAGGGCTATTAAAATATTTTCCTTGGCTTGATCGTCGTGATAATCGTAATAAATTTTGGAGTCTTCGTATTTATAGGTTTGATAAGCTTCATATTCGCTTAACAATTCATCGAGTTCCCTGTATAGATCATTCAGTCGCGTGTCGATATCGTTAACTTTGGAATTGGGCTTGACTTGATTTTTTTTCGCTTTTTCCAGAGACTTTTGCGCTTTTTCTATATTTTCCACCTCATTGCCGAAGTTTCTAATGATAATCGGCCAGTTTTTTTCTTTATTGGGGTCGCTTTTATAAACCATTTCTTCGGAATTAAGATCGTTCATCCGCTCGGTCACATTTTTAAATGAACCCGCTTCCCTGATTAGATACTGTTTTGCAATCATATTGGTCCTATAAATATAGAAATAATAAAACAAGCCGGCTCCTATAAAGAGCAAAACAGAAAAAATTACCAGGAACAATACAAATTTACTTTTTTTAGGTTTGGCTGAAGCGGACAGCTCGTTGCCGGGATTTATATCAGGTGTTATAGGTCCATTATAATTGCTTGGATCCATACTTTAAATTTAATATATTATCAATTTGGTATTATTGCATAAATGATTCCACCTTATTCACATCTTTTTTCCAGCTTTCAACCACTATTTCTTCAAAATGAACCTTATATTTTGTCCTGGCTGAAACCATTTGCGATTTAATATTTTCCGCTGTCGCATTTAAGTCGTCTAGTTCGTTGTAAGTCGATTTGTAGGATTTGTCAATAGCTTGGAGAATTTCCTGCACCATTTCTTGGTAGGATTTGTCAATAGCTTGGAGAATTTCCTGCACCATTTCTTGGGCGGTCCAGGAAAAATCCATGTCCTCTAATTCTATTTGAATTTCTAGAGAAAGGTTCTCGGTATTTTGATTTTCCGTATCATAATCTCCCACCATCTGTTTTATTTTATCAAAGCTCCCCAATATTTTTTCAAAATACTGATTTAATTCTTCCTGGGCGGTTTTAATTTTTTCATTTGGCGCTTCCAGGGATTTTATCGCTTCGTTGTAATCGGTATATAAGGTGCTCGTTGAATCAATGAGAGCTATTATATCCTCTTTTTCAGCAAGAAAACTGGTTTGAAAAGTTTGCATTAGATCAATACGCTCGTTTAAAAATTCAAAACTGGCTTTCTTATAACCCAGATCGAATTTTAAAATCTTATTATATTCCTGAAGAGTGGTGTTTGTTCGGGCATAAAAATCTTTTAAATCGTTGTCCAGTTGTTTAAGTTCTTCGTCTGACCCGGAGAGATTTTTTTGAGCTTCCTGGATTGTTCCCAAAACAGCTTCCGTTTTAGCGATTTCTTTTTCCAGGTTTTCTTGAAATTCCTCACCTCGCTCCAACATTATTTGAGGATCGTTTTCGTTTAAAATCGAATCATATTGTTTGGTCGAAGCCTGGTTGCTTAAATCGTTGATAGCGTCGATAGCTTTTTTATAGTGTTGGGCCCGAAGGATTAAATGACGGCCGGTCTCTTTATTAGGTTTCATTTTATAAAAGTAGTAAGCCAGGGCTCCGCCGGTCGTCAAAGTTAAAAAAATCAAAATAAAGAGCAAAATCAAAAGACCTCTGCCTTTTTTCTTGGGCGGTAAAGGAGCATTTTGATTTTGTTGAGGTGAAGCCGGATCAGGTGGCGGATTAAGCGGCGGTTGATTATTAAAACCCCCGGCGTTGGCTTGATTGGAGAGATTTTTTAAATTTATATTTTGAGGATTTTCATTAAAATTAGGGTTGTGGTTTAAAGCTTCTTTATTTTCAATGACGCCTAAGTCGGTCATATTTCCCTGGTTGAGTTTGGATTTAAAATTAACCTGCGGTTCCGCTTGAATCACCTGATTGTTGATGTCGACCTCATCCTGCGGTTTGATCTTTTTAGGTATTGAGACCGGATCCATATTATTGTTGTTCAAATTTGGATTAGCCTTCCTGGGTTGAGAAGAGGCTGTTTGATCCATAATTTTGTTAATGTGTTCGGAAGCTTCATTCAGATTACTCTCGGGGCGTACAGGGTTTTCGGTTTGGGGCAAAGGAGTTTTAGGCTCAAAAGGCCTTTTTGTGGTAGGTTTAACCAAACTGGGTCTGACTTGGGCAGGTGAGTCCTCATGAGTATAATCCAAAGTGTTTTTATCGTTGGTGTTTTCAAAACCGCAGTTCTTGCAGGTTTGGGAGTCGGCGTTGACAAAACCGCAACTTGGACATTGCCAATTTTTATTTATATCAGGCATTTTTATATTTTAAAAAATTTATTTAATCTAATTGAATTGGAATAATACCATCCTGTCTTATATCCGTGACGTTCAAGATTTTGTATTGGCCGGACATTTTGGCGATTTCCCATTGTTCCTGTCCGATTTTGAGAGCTTCTTGGGGTTCTTCACTTAACAAGGTTGTTTCGATAAAAACATACTCTCCCGTTTTGGGGCCGAGCTCTATACCGGCGAAAGCATGTCCTGGTACGATTATAATTACGGGCCTTAAGCTTACATGCTCTAGGGCGGCCGACATCACCAGAGAAAGTTCGATACATAAACCGGTATTGGTCTCAAGCACTTGAGAGGGGGTTTTCAGGCGTTGAGCAAAATTATCGAAATAAGATCGGTGGCTGAAGACATATTTGATGTCGTAGTCTTGAGACATAGCGGCAAAAACAGCCTTCATTTCACTGATTTGTTGATTCCTGTCCCCTAAAGTGCCGATCATTATATTGTCCTCACCGCCCATTTCCTCGACATGTTTTGCCGCCTTGCCGACCAGTTCAACAATTTTAGGAGCGTCTTTATTTACGAGTCTGAGTATATATTCATGATTTTCTCTGCCTTTTTTTTGCCAAACGATTTCATTAATCGCCATAAATTGAACACTTTTTGAATCGTTAACCAGAGTTTCGCCTTCCTTGCTTATTTTTAGCCTGACTTTGCTGTTCATCTTATTCTCCAGTTTTTTATAGCCTTGTTCGGATATATCCGGAGCAATATGAACTATTCGAGACCCGGGTTTGATATTTATATCCTCTTTTTTCACTTTGCTTAGACCATCTATTTGGGATTCGATATTTAAAGTGGTATAGATCGGACTGTTGATTTTTATTTCAATTAATTTTTTGTCTTGGCCAAAATAGGTTAAAGGATAAACTGTTTTTTCCACATTCCATTCTATATCTATATTTTGGGTTTTTTGAGCCGCTTCAATCGCTGCCTGCCTGTTTCTGGCCTCTATTCTTTTGTCTCTTACAAACACGAAGCCGATAAAAAGCAATATAAAAATATCCAGGATTATAAAAGCGTAAAGAAATATTTTTTTGTTTGATAAATGTTGCATACCTTCCTGCTTTGTTTAAATTGATTATCCTTGGACAGGGGGATAATATTTAGTTTTATTAAAAAACTCAATATAACTTAATTATTATTACTATTATACAATATATAATCAAGTAAAGACAAACGGAATTCAAAATTTTCGATCCAAAGAGATGTTTTGGTAAAAATCCCGGCTCGAGAATTCAGGCCGGGGTTGATTTTTTAAATTAGATCTGATAGTTTAACCTGTTAAACAAAAAGCGGATCCTTGTCACCCAAAGGAACCGCTTTTGTTGAAACACGAATCCATAAACTGAAAAAAAGTACATCCTATTTATTTGTATTTTTCTTTTTGTTTTTATTTTAATCCCCTACATCAGTTATTATAAAGAGATTTGAAATTTTATCAAATCGGATTTATAAAAGAGAAAATTGTTCAGTAAATAAGGTGTTTTATAAGAGTCAAAGGATCTAAATTAATATCTCGCGCACTGCGCGGGATATTTAATTCTTACAATAAAGTTTTTAAAGATTGATTTCTTCCATATCCCCCCAATTTTTTCCGGATTTGACGTCCACTTTTAAAGGAATTTTTAGGTTAACAATATTTTCCATTAGACTTTTGATCTTGGCGATTTCTTTAAAAATCGTATTTTGTTTAAAGTTTTTGTTGTCCAAAGGGTCGTACCCGTTGTTTTCTATTTCAAACAGAATTTCATCATGAACGCTTAAAACCGGTTTTATTTTTTCATAGAGATTGACCTTGTTTAGATATTTAAAAACCTCTATTAAGGAAAGTTTCATAATATCGGCCGCCGAGCCTTGAAGCGGCATATTAACGGCCATACGCTCGCCATTGCTTTTTACTTGAAAGTTTCTGGAATTAATTTCGGGAATGTATCTTCTTCTTCCAAATATAGTTTCCACATAGCCCTTTTTTCTGGCTATTTTTTTTGCATTATTTAAGTATTCAAACATTTTGGGAAACTGGCTTTTATATTTTTCAATAAATTCTTGAGCCTCTTTTCGACCGATTTTAGCCGCTCTGGCAAAACCATAGGTCCCCATGCCGTAAATCAAGCCGAAATTTAATTCTTTGGCCGTACGCCTAACCGATTTGGAAACTTTTTTAGGAGGAATATCGTGGATTTTAGCAGCGGTTTCGGTATGAATATCGCCGTCTTTTTTAAATATTTCAAGCATCGCTGGATCATTAGAGTAGTGACTGGCGATTCTAAGTTCGATTTGAGAATAATCCATCGAAAGCAGGCTTGAATTTTCATCCGCAATAAAAGCCTCTCTGATTTTTGCTCCTTCAGGCGTCCTGATAGGAATATTCTGTAAATTCGGGTTACTCGAAGACAATCTTCCGGTAGCCGTAACGGTTTGGTTAAAATTGGTGTGAATCCTTTTAGTCTCCTGATTAATCAAATTAGGCAAGGGCCGGACATAGGTATTAATTAGTTTGGTTAATTCTCTATATTTAATTAATAACTGGGCAATAGGATAATCTTTGCTTAATTTTTCCAATTCATTAAACGAGGTCGAATAAAAACCGCTTTTGCCTTTTTTAATGCCTTTGGTGGGAATATTTAAATCTTCATAAAGCACTTTGGAGAGTTGTTGACTGGAATCAAGGTTGAATTCGGATCCGCTTAATTTAAAGACCTCCTTTTTCAAAGATTCGGCTTTATCCAGATATTCTTTTTCCAGTTGATTTAATTTATTAGTGTCTAATTTTATTCCATTTAGCTCCATTTGAGCGATTACTTTTACCATCGGATATTCGATTTTGGCCAAAACATAATCTAATCCGTATTTTTTGTCTTTTTTACCGCAGGGAGGGAAAAGGCCCTCTTTTTTTTGCTCTTCGCTTATTTGTTTAATTTTAGCGGAATCTTCATTGATTAAATCGGCGATAATATTAATCCTTTCGGCTAAAAAGTTTTTTACAAGGCTTTGTTCTTGATCTTGCTCGGGATTAAGCGCCAAGGAGGTCTGGCCTTTTTTTGAATCAAGATATTTTTTAAAATGACTCTCCGATTCGTCGGGTTTTAAAAGCTCGTCCAGATTTTCATTGTTTTTTTTCTTGTTTAACAAATAAGCGATTATTTTTTGATCCTCGAAATCGATTGTTTCAGCTATTTCTTTGAGAGAAATGCCGTTTAGCATTAAAAGCTCAAAATCTTTTTTAAGACCGAATCCATATATTTCTTTATCTTTTATCAATTTGAATAAATTCGCGGGTTTAATTTCTTTTAAATTTATTAGGTAGTTTTCTGCTTCTTTTAAAGTTTTAACAGCGGCCATTTTTAACTCGCAGTCAAAAATCGTTTTTTCCACAGTTTTTTTTAGCGGTCTTTCAAAAAGATATAACACCATCTGTTTTTCTTTGCCCAGATTTTTCTTCCATTTCTTCCAATCGGACAAAGTTTTGATTTCTTTAATTTTGACCTTTTCAATTTTCGAATTAGTCGATTTTTTAGAATCCTTTGAAAGTTTTTTCTCTTTATCAAGGGCCAATCTTTTAATCAGGCTTTTAAATTCGAACTCCTCTAAAATCTCTTTTAGTTTTTGCTTGTCAAAGTTTTTAAAAGCGGCTTTTTGGAGTTTAAAATCAATAGGCGCTTTTAAAACAATTTGAGCTAATTTTTTGCTTAATTCCGCCAATTTTTGGTTCTTTTCGAGTTTATTCTTAATTCGGTTTGGCAATTTCTCTATATTTTTAAAGATCTCCTCCAAATTCTTGTACTTTTTCAGTAAATCCGCCGCTGATTTTGGTCCGATTCCGGGAACTCCCGGAATATTATCGCTGCTATCTCCGGCCAAAGCTTTGTAATCGACCACTTGTTGGGGTTCAACTCCCAATTTCTCCAAAACCCCATTTGAATCATAAAGAACTGTATCCCTGGGTCCTTTTCGAAGGGTAAAGACTTTAGTGTTGTTATCTACCAATTGTAAAGTATCCATATCGCCGGTCACAATGATCGACTCCAAATCGTCTTTATGTTTGTTTTTCACCTGATTCGTGATTGTTCCGATTAAATCATCCGCTTCAAACCCTTTTAAGGAATAAATAGGCACATTAAAAGCTTTCAGTATTTTTTTGATCATCGGGATTTGATAATAGAGTTCCTCGGGTGCTTTAATTCGTTTGGCTTTGTATTCCTTAAATAATTTATGCCTGAAATTTTTACCTTTTTTATCAAAAGCTGCTACCGCGTAATCCGGGTCAATTTCATTTAATACTTTTAAAAAAACCAGTATAAAACCATAGACGGCATTGGTTAATTGTCCGTCGCTTTTGGTTAAAGTGTCCGGCAAGGCATGAAAAGACCGGTGAATCAACGCATTTCCGTCGATAATTATCAATTTTTTCTTTTTTTTATCCGGCATCTTTTAGATAATTTTTCTAAATTTAAAAAAACTTACCATTATTATTCTAAATTATTTAAACAAAGTCCAGTTATAAATCCCCGCTTCAATCTCTCAAAGCCAAGAGTCCTTATTGAGCTTTAAATCTGACCCTTGTCAAAATTCGCTTTTTAAGCTACATTATAACTACAACTTGCTTTATTTGCCTATTTTCTATATTATAGGTTGTTTTAGTTTTAGCAAATCCTAAATGAAGATGGATATAAAACAAAAAAGAAGACCTAAAGCAAGCCAATTTGAGTTTAAGATAATTATAACCAATATGTTAAGTAAACAAGCGAAGCAAAAAGTCATTACAACAAGCAAGCTCCACAAGGAAGACTCGGGGTCGGCCCAGGTTCAGGTATCTTTGTTAAGCGTTAGAATTCAAAAACTGACCGAACATTTGAAGAAAAATAAAAAAGACAATCACTCCAGAAGAGGATTGCTGAAATTGGTAGCCCATCGAAAAAAATTAATCAGATATTTGAAAAACACCGACAGCAAAATGCTTGAGAAATTGGCTGACAAGTATAAATTTAAGGTTTAATTTATTTAATTAAGCGTTAAATTAAAAATATTATTTGAGACGCTTTTTTGTTGTCTTAAAATTATACTTTCTTTTATTATAATATTTAAAAATAAGCTTTAATAATTAATCCAAAAAATCTTGAAACAAGAAAAAAAATATAATCTCGAATTAGCTTCAAAAAATTACGAGATAATCGTCAATAAGCTCGCCAAACAAGCCAACGGTTCGGTTGTGGTCAAATGTGGCGAAACAATGGTTATGGCGACCGCTGTTATGAGCGATAAACCCAACGAAACGATCGATTACTTTCCTTTATTTGTGGAGTATGAAGAGCATTATTGGGCCGCCGGCAAAATCAGAGGCAGCCGTTTTATGAAAAGAAAAGGCCGGCCAACGGATGAAGCCATCCTCTCCGGCCGGTTAATTGATCGAAGCATCCGACCGCTCTTCCCCAAAGGACTCAAAAATGAAGTGCAGGTGGTGATTAATGTTTTAAGTTTTGATTTCACGATCGATCCAAGAACTTTATCCTTTATTGCGGCTTCCATTGCTTTGGAGACCTCCGATATTCCTTTTAACGGACCGGTCGCCGGAGTCTGCATCGGTCAAAAAAACGGGGAATTAGTTATCAATCCGACTATTGATGAACAGGAGCAAGGCGGTTTAAGTATGTTTATCTCAGGAGTTAAAGAAAATATCGCCATGGTTGAAGCCGAAGCCGTGGAAGTGGATGAGGAGAAAATCTTAAAAGGGATGGAGATGGCTCAAAAAGCCAATCAAAAGATTTCTCAATTCGTTGAAAAAATAGCTCAGGAAAATCAAGTTGAAAAATGTCAATTCGAGACCAAATCGGTCGATGAAAAACTGATTGAAAGCTTAAATCAAAAATATTTCAACCAATTTGAGGAAATTTTTGATAATTATGTAGACAAGCAGGATTATGAAGCCAAAATTAAAAATTTAGTTGAAACAGCGCTGGAAGAAGAATTAACTCCGTTTTTAGAGACCGAAGAACATGAGACAATGGAAAAAGAACTGAAAGAGATTTTGGAGGATATTAACAAAAAAGTGATTCAACATAACGTTTTGGCCAACAAAAAAAGATTAGGCGGCCGCTCAATGGACGAAGTAAGAGAAATTTCCGTAGAGGTTGATTATTTACCTAGAACTCATGGCTCGGCTGTTTTTAAAAGAGGCGAAACTCAGAGTTTGACAATAACCACCTTGGGCGCTCCCGGCAGCGAACTTATCCTCGATGGAATGGCCGACGAACCCGAAACCACGCAACGTTATATGCATTTTTACTCCTTTCCGCCATATTCAACCGGGCAGACCGGATTTTTCAGAGGACCCGGCCGAAGAGAGATCGGCCACGGCGCGCTAGGCGAAAAAGGGCTTATTTCGATGATACCTGACAAGGAAAAATTTCCTTATACCGTTATTGTAAACACCGAGATTATGGGTTCTGACGGCTCCACTTCAATGGCCGGAGTTTGCGGAAGCACCCTGTCGCTGATGGACGCCGGAGTGCCAATTAAAAATCCGGTATCCGGAGTAGCCATGGGCTTGGTGGTCGATGAAAAGGATTTGAACAATTACGAAGTGCTTACCGATTTATGCGCTAACGAAGACTTTGCCGGGCATATGGATTTTAAAGTGGCCGGAACCGAAAAAGGGATTACGGCTCTTCAAATGGACATCAAAGTGCAGGGTCTTAGTTTGGAAATTCTCAGAGACGCTTTGAAAAAAGCCCAAAAAGGCCGGATGGATATTTTAAAGAAAATGCTTGAAACGATTAAAGAACCTAGAAAAGAAGTTTCAAAATACGCTCCAAGAATCGAAAAAATTCGAATTAACCCCGATATGATCAGAAAACTCATCGGTCCGGGCGGCAAAAACATTAATGCTATTATAGATCAAACCCAGGTTCAAATCGACATCGAAGACGACGGTTTGGTGTATATCACTTCAAACGACAGTGAATCAATGGACAAAGCCGTAGAACTGGTCCAAAACGCCACTCGAGAACCTAAAGTGGGCGAAACCTACATCGGCAAAGTCACAAGAATCTTAGACTTTGGCGCGATGGTTGAATTCCTGCCTGAAATAGAGGGTTTGGTCCACATATCCAAACTGGGCCGGGGTCAAAGAGTCAATCGGGTCCGGGATGTTGTCGATATGGGCGAAAAAGTAAAGGTGAAAATCGACGAAATCGACCGTCAAGGCAGATTTAATTTGTCTTTTATTGAAAAGGTTGAGTAGGAAAAACTTCACAATCTAAACACAACCAAGCCTCGCAGTTTCATCATCCATCATAATTCAAGCTAAGCCCTATCATTCGTCATAAGACCGGACTAAAGTCCGGGGTTATGACTTTTGGCTGAATAAGCATCAAAACAAAAGTTATAGCCGGGAGACTTTAGTCCCCGGCTATAACGGATTTCCTAAGTTAAGATCCCTATACAGGGACCCTATTCACCAAATCCAAAAAACCATGCTAAAATAAAAAACTCTTAAAAATTTAAAATTAAATCCAAAGCCATGTCAAAAAAAATAAATAAAACTTTAAGCAGGGCAATCATCATTAGCTTGTTTGTTTCAATGCTGATTGGCGGCCTTTTTGGTGTTCTGGGAGCTTTAGTGATAACCGGTCAGATGCGCGGCGATATTGAAAAAGAATTGATTACAGGCGAATTAAACCAGAAAGCGAAAGAGAATCTCAAAGAAATTCAAAGAAAACAGAAACTGGTCATGGACGAAAATGAAGCCAACGTTATTTCCCTGGTGGAGAGAGTCAACCCGTCCGTAGTAAGTATTATAATTACCAAAGACATGCCGGTTATCGAAAACTATTTTGAAAATCCTTTTGGAGAGGACGTTTTGCCGGGTTTCAGAATCCCATCCCAGAGACAAAGAGGCACCAGAGAAGAGGAAATTGGAGGCGGGTCGGGTTTTATTGTTTCAAAAGACGGCTACATTATAACCAACCGGCACGTTGTCAACGACACCGAAGCCGAATATACGGTCTTAACCAATGATGAAAGAAAATATCAAGCCGAAGTTTTGGGCAGAGATTCGATAAACGATATCGCGGTTTTAAAAATCGATCCTAAAAATCCGATCGAAGGAGAAGGCGTGGAAGAGCTGCCCTTAATCGAGCTTGGCAATTCCGGTGACTTGAAAACCGGCCAAACCGTTATCGCAATTGGAAACGCCTTGGGCGAGTATAGGAACACTGTTTCCAAAGGAATTGTATCCGGCTTAAAAAGAAATATCATTGCCGGGGACAGTTTGGGCAATACTCAGGCTCTTTCCGAGTTGATTCAAACCGATGCCGCGCTTAATCGCGGAAATTCGGGGGGGCCATTGATTAATTTGGCCGGAGAGGTGATCGGAATTAACGTTGCCAGCAGCCAAATGGCCGATAATATCAGCTTTGCTATTCCGATCAACGACGCCAAACAGGTCATAGAGTCCATAAGAACGGAAGGCCGGATAGTTAGACCTTATCTGGGCATCAGGTATATTTTAAATAATGAGGAATTCGCTAAATCAAACAATTTGGACTACGATTACGGAGCTTTGGTGGTTAGAGGAGAAACCAGGGGAGAATTAGCGGTTTTACCCAGTTCACCGGCCGATAAAGCCGATATTTTGGAAAATGATTTGATTTTGGAAATCGACGGAGAAAAAATTACCGAGTCCTATACGCCCGCCAATGCCATTTCCGACAAAAAACCGGGAGATACGGTAAATCTGAAAATCCTGAGAGACGGAGAGATTATAGAAAAAGAAGTCGAACTTGAAGAAAGAAAAAATCTTCAATCTGATTAAAAATGCTTAAATTACTTTTCTCCTCGACTCATGATGCGAATATGCTGTATCGACTAAGAATGAGAATTAATGATCCCTTTTTCTATTTTGAAACCGCTGAAAAAAGGCATGCCATTTTAAATGCGCTTGAATATGAAACCGCTTTGGAGAAGTCTTCGGGTATTAACCTTATTCCCCTGGAGGAGGTTTGCGCTAGCCAAAGCGGTACTCAAAAACGACACAAGGACATTATTGAAAAAATCCTGGCTTATATTTTAGAGCTTGAACAATCAAAAACAGTTCAAGTGCCCTGGAATTTTCCTTGTCAAATTGTCGAAAAGATCCTGAAGTTTAAAATCAAACTGGAAATTAAAAATGATATTTTTCCGCAAAGAAAGATCAAGAATTCTTTAGAAGTTAAAAATATAGTTCAAAATATTCAAAAAAACGAGGCGGTTTTTAAAAAAATCGAGGAAGTTTTGGCCGATTCGATTATCAAAAAAGATAAAATCATTTATAAAAATCGAGTTTTAACTTCGGAATCGCTAAAAAAAATTTGTCTAAAAAGTTTTTTGGATAGCGGACTTGAGGATGCGGAAGGCCTGATTATCTCATCGGGCCGACAAACCGGCCTGGCTCATCATCGGGGCCAAGGTCCGATCGCTCCCAACTCACCGATTATCGTTGATTTAGCTCCCAGATCAAGTGAAAATTTTTATTTTTCCGACATTACCCGCACTTTTGTTAAGGGGCAGCCCGATCAAACCGTTTTAAAGTTATTCGATCAAGTAAAAGAAGCCCAGGAAAAAGCGATTAATTCTATCAAACCGGGCATACCGGCCCAAGAAATCGACCAAATCACTAGAAAAGTTTTTCAAAAATATAGGCATACTTTTACAAATCAAGGTTTTATTCATTCAACCGGTCACGGTATCGGCTTGGAAATTCATGAAAAGCCCAACCTCTCTAAAAAAAACCGGGAAATTTTACGGGAGGGGAATGTTTTTACCGTAGAACCAGGTTTGTATTACCGAAAAATCGGCGGAGTTCGTTTGGAGGATATTGTTTTAGTTACCAAAAAAGGTTATAAAGTGCTTACCAATTATTCGAAAAAATTAATCATAAAATAAATGTATAAATTATTTAAACCCAAAAAGGGACCGACGATCATAACTGTTCCTATAGAGGGCATCGAGTCAATGACCATCATGATTTTATTTAAGGTTGGTTCTCGAAACGAGACCAGGGAGTTAAGAGGGGTCTCCCACTTTATCGAGCATATGTTGTTTAAAGGTACTAAAAAAAGACCTAATCCAAAAGAACTTTCCGAATCCATAGATAAAATAGGCGCCAGTTATAATGCTTTTACCGGCAAAGAATATACCGGCTATTACGTTAAAATCGCGGCCTCTGATTTTGATTTTGCTCTTGATTGGTTGTCCGATATTGTGATTAATTCCAATTTTAAAAAAGAACATCTTGAAAAAGAAAGGGGGGTCATTCTGGAAGAAATGAATATGTACGAAGACACGCCGTCGCAAAAAATCGAGGATATTTTTGAAGAAACGATTTTCGGGGATCAATCCGCCGGCTGGGATATTCTCGGCACTAAAAAAAGCATTAAAAAAATGGAGCGCCAGGACTTAATCAAATACAAAAATAATTTTTACAGCAGAGACAATTGTGTGGTTGTCGCAAGTGGAAAAATTAAGAATCAAAGCAAAATTAAGGAGGCCATTGTGAGACAATTCAAAAATTTGCCTTTGAAGAATGAAGGCAATGGCTCAAAAATCAAACAAAATCAGAAAAAAGCCAATCTAAAAATTAAAAATAAAAAAACCGATCAATCCCATTTAGTCCTAGGTTTTAGAAGTTTTGACCTTTTTGACCCCAGAAGATTTACTCTAAATGTTATTTCCAATCTTTTAGGCGGGGGAATGAGTTCCAGGCTTTTTTCGCAAGTTCGGGAAAAACGGGGTCTGGCTTATTACATTAGCTGTACTACGGAATTTTATTTGGATTCCGGCTATCTTGCCGTCCATGCCGGATTGGATAATAATAAAATAGCCAAAGCGCTTAAAGTTATTTTGGCTGAATTCGAAAAAATCAAACAAACTAAAGTTTCCCAAAAAGAACTAAAAAAAGTCAAAAACTATATCAAAGGCCATAATTTGATTTCTCTGGAGTCTTCCAATACCAGAGCTTTCTTTTTTGCCACTCAGCAGCTTTTAGGCAACAAAATCGAGAGCTTGGAAGAACGACTTGAAAAAATTTATCAAGTAACGCCGACCGACATTCAAGAAACCGCCCGGCAGATATTTAGCAGAGAAAATTTGAATTTGGCCATAATCGGACCTCGGGATAAATACGATAAAATCGAACAAATTATAAAAAACTATGAATAAGGAGAATAAGCAAAAAAATAACAAAAATCAAGAAATCACGGTTCATATTTCCTATACCACGCTTCTTCGAACCGCTCTGATTGTTTTGGTGATTTTCTTTGTTTATCATATTTTTGATATTATTATAACCTTGTTTATTTCTTTTATCATAGTTTCGACCATTAGTCCTTTGGTGGATAAGCTAGAGGACAAAAAAATTCCTCGGATTATAAGCACAATTTTAATTTATATCCTCTTTTTCTTTGGCTTTGGTTATATTTTATCCCTGTTGATCCCGATTTTTATTCGACAAATCGATCAATTTATCAATCGAGTTCCCGAATACGCAGAAACCTTTTCATCCAGTCCTTTTCTGAAAAATTTTATCAATAAGGAGAATTTCCAGAATTTGGATTATCAGCGCATAATCACCCAGAATACAGCAACCTTAGGCGGTTATATCAAAAACGAGGCCGAGAGATTAATTTATATTGCGGTTATGTTTTCGCTGTCTTTTTATATGACAATTCAAAAAAACGCGGTTAAAAGACTGAGTCAAATTCTTTCTCCCAAACCTTATGAGAAATATATAACTTCTTTGGTTTTGCGTATTCAAAACAAGATGGGCAAATGGCTTTTGGGTCAATTGGCGCTTAATCTGATCATCGGCAGCGCCGTTTATGTTATTTTATATTTTTTGCAGGTGCCTTATGCTTTGATTTTGGCTATTATTGCG
>WJJX01000035.1 GCA_014729445.1 Candidatus Moraniibacteriota bacterium
AATTAGGGGTCTTTGGCGTTTTTCGTCTTTTTTAGAATCTCCTTTAGGTTTTATAAACAGCTCTTTAAAAAAAGAAGCGAGTCGGGGATAGTTTTGAACTTTGTATATCCAATAAAAAAGGCATAAAATTAAATAAAGAGAAGCGCAGATTTTAAAAGGCTGAAAGATTATTTTGTTATTAAAAAAATCCGTTTGATAGAAGCCAAACAGATAAACAATTGCCGAGGGCAGGAAAAGATAAAGAAGCGTTGAATAGATTTTTAAAAAGCCAAATTTCCTTTTTATTAAAAGATAAAGCAATAGAATAAAAGCGCCAAGATAAAGTAAGATAATATATTTAAACTCGAAAAAGGCCATCAAATTAGGGTATACGCCTTTTGAGATAAAGATCAAACTGACGAGGAAAAAATAAACCGAGAAAATCACCCAAAGGAATTTGTTGGATAAAGCCTGCATCGCTTGAATTATTACTAAAAGATTAAATCATTCAAATTTTGATTTGCTGGTTTTTAAAAAGACGGATATTACAAATCCCACTTTTTTTTGTAATCTTTGGGCGGTCCTTCGGCTTTCATTTCGTTTACTTTCTGCAGATTTTCCGCCGAGTAAGAACACCAGGGATTGGGTGTTTCATCCGGATCCAGACAACATTCCCTATCCAGATGCCCGGGTTTGTTGTTTAAACTCCACTTAGTAGCATCGCCTCCCCGGCAAACCAATTTTCCGTTTACTTTTTTAGCGGATACCGGTTTGGGGGCTTTGGGTTTGGGTTTGGGAGGAGTTTGGAAGGTAACGGTTGAAAGGATGGTTTCAAATTCGGGCAAATCTCTGGCTGTACTTTCTTCACCGTCATAACCGATTTGGTGATATCCCCCCTCTGGTACGGGTACGAAATTATAAATATAGCCGTTTCGACTTACGCTGTAAAAATAAGCTTCATTAAAACAGGGGTTATTTTTTTTGACCGAGACTCTCTTTCCTGGATATTGATCATTCGGGCCTATTTTAATCTCGGGAAAAACCCCGCAGTCAAGACCTTCCATTGTGGTAAAATCCCTAAGAACCAGCGGATTGGTATCCTCCAGATTATAATAACGATCGGAAAAGACCATAACTTCGAATCCAATCGGCATCGCTTCGTTTGAAGAGGGCTTAGTAAAAAAAATTTTACTGTAGTATAAATCCTCCGATTCACTAGGTTTAACGACCTTGGGATCGCCCCATTCGCTTGGATATTTCAAAGTAAAATAATAACTCTTGCTTTTATAAACCTGCCAATTGTCCGTATTAAGATTAAGCGGCTGATCAATTGCTGCCGCCGATTGATCTTCTTGTTGACTTTGGATTTCCTTTATCTCTTTTTCGTCGGCAGCGATTTGATCAGCCGGTTGTTCCAAATCTTTCTCTCCTGTTTCCAGCATCATTTGATTTTTGGCATCACTTTTGTAAGTAAACTCGAAATATAAGTGCGTACTTATCAAGCCGACGTAGAAAATCACCAGGGTCAAAACAAAAGCCCTGTATAATTCCAAAATTACGATAACCAACCAGTTCAAAAATGGGGAGTCTTTTTTTGTAAGAGAAGCCTCTTTTTTATTTGTAGTATCTTTTAAGTTTTGATTCTCATTTGATTTTTTTGACATTTTTCTCTTTATAAGCCGCTGTTAAAATTTAATACTTCATATTCGGGCTGATTATTATTTTGCCAGCCGGTTATATTGAAAAAACCGCCTTCTTCGGTAGCGAGCTTCGCTTGCACATCGACATCCAAGTTAACCAAATCCACTAAAAACAAGGCGGCTTTGGCACCGGGAGTTTTTTTATAACTGCTTGTGGCGCAATAAGCTAATTTTTGATTGTCGGGCGAGAAAGAGGCTCCGCCAATGT
This sequence comes from Candidatus Moraniibacteriota bacterium, assembly GCA_014729445.1. GTDB lineage: Bacteria > Patescibacteriota > Minisyncoccia > CAIUEV01 > JAHKAQ01 > WJJX01. The sequence goes on from WJJX01000035.1 coordinate 1,888, forward strand.
GAAAATATTCGACCGGGACTTGGATTTCCTTTATAATCCGCCCTTCATATAGATCCTCCACATAGACCGTTCTACCCAAAACATAGGCTAAATAACGTTCATTTGAAGAAATATCGTTGATAAAAATTTTATCCTCTTCTCCCGGCAAAACAGTGGCGTTGGTTCTAATTAAAAGCACCTCCCCGGTCGACAGATTGATTTTGTACAAATCCCTAAATGACTCATAACCGATATCCCCCTGTTTTTCCGGTAAAACCCCCACATACAAATTGTCATCGATCTTTTCTAAAATTCTGGCTTCCATTTCCGAGTCGATTACAAAACTGCCTATCATCTTATCCGCTTTTAAAACGGCAACTTGGGTTTTGGGAGTATTAAATTCCAAAATTTCCTTGCTGCTTAATTTTAAATCCTGAAAACTTTTTTGATATTTATTAATAATTTTTCCAATCTCCCTTTTCTCGGTTCTTAATTTGTCGTTCTCTTGTCTTAATTGGGAAATAGACTTCTCATATAAATTTTTTATCGCTTCAACTTGACGTTTTTGAACAAAAAAAACATACAGCAGAATTGAAAGCAGAACTAAAATAAAAATCAATAATACCACTAGCGGCCTTCGGTCTTTTTTAGACTGTTCCTTGCGCTCTTGTTTCTTTTTTTGTTTCTCTTTTTTTTTCTTGATTCTTCTTTCCTTTTTTTCCTCTTTTTTTGTTTTTGTTTTTTGTTTTTTATCCATAATTAAAATTTGTTTTTTAGTTCTCCCAAAATTCAAATAATTAATCTAATCATTAAAAAATATTTTAATGCGCTTGATCCAAACACCTGTATTCTTGGACAGGCTGAATAAAATTTAGATCTTATTAAAAAATTAATACGACTTCAATTAATTTTTATTTTACCAGAAACTGAACGATTGGCAATGAAAAGTAAAAACAGACCGCTGTAAAAACTTTTTTAAGCCCTTATTTTTGCTTTGAATTTTTTATTCAGCGAGTTAATAATTTTTTGACTTATTTTATCTATGTCCTTATCCTGGAGAGTTTTTTTCCCGGATCCCATAACCACTTCAAAGGCAATGCTTTTTCTGCCTTTGTCGATATTTTTCCCCTTATAAACGTCAAAAAGACGACAGCTTACGAACAGCTCTCCGACTGTTTTTTTGATCTCCCTGTAAATAGACTGCCACTGCTGATTTGAATCAACAATAAAAGCAAAATCTCTGTGAACCGGCGGATATTTGGAAATCGGCGTATAGGAAACTATCACTTTTTGGGAGAGCTCAAAAAGTTTATCGATATTAAGCTCGAATACGGCCAAATTTTTTTTCAAGCCAAGCTCCTCTCTAATTTTTTCATTAATAATTCCGATCGACCCCAGTTCTTCCTTTTTGTACAAAATTTTTCCATTACATTCTCGACTGTAGCTTCTAAAATTGTCTTCCAGGTACTTTAATTTTTCCTCATCCAAATTCAACTTTTTGATTATATATTCAAAAACGCCTTTTAGCGTATAAAAGATTTTTTCTTTATCGCTTCCATTAACCGCTGCACAAAGATTACTTTGTTCAATCGGCAGGGATTTGTCATCCTGCTTGAGATATACTTTATTTAATTCAAATATTTTTAATTTTTCTTTATAGGTTTCATTGGCTTCAACCACTTCCAGCAATGAGGAAGTCAATTCCTTTCTCATATATTCGAAATTATCATTGAGCGGATTAATCACCTTAATTGTTTCATTCGGTTTAACATACAGCAAATTCAGCTGTCTCTCCGATACCATCGAATAGGCGAATGTTTCAATGAAGCCCTGACCCGCCAAGTAGTCCCTTATCTTGTCTTCAAAGCCAATCCTTGGATCTGTTTTATAAAGCGGAATTTCTCCTTGGGGCAATTCGCTTGGAACCTTATCGTAACCATAAATTCTGGCAATTTCCTCGACAAGGTCATAATCCTTGATTATATCTTCAGTCCTAAAATAGGGAACTGTCACAACTATATTTTCAGCCGTTTTTTTGCATTCAAATTCTAATTTTGTCAGTATTCTTAAAATCTCTTTTTCCTTGATTTTTATCCCCAAAATATCCTCGACTATTTGAGGGTCAAAGTTGATTCGATTTAACTGCAATTGTTTTTTATCCCCCTGGTCGATAATTTTTGAAGCTGTTTTTCCCCCGGCATATTTTAAAGTCAGGTCGATTAATCTTTTAATGGCAGTGTCTGTATGATTGGGATTGAGATTTCTTTCAAACAAGGTGGAGGCTTCGGTTTTTAAATTTATTCTTCTGGAGGTTTTTCGAATGGCGATAGGATCAAAGTTAGCCGATTCAAAGACGATATTTCTGGTCTTTTCATCAACTTCGGCTTTTTTGCCTCCTTTTACTCCAGCTAATCCAATAACCCCTTCATTGTCAGCTATAACCAGGTCGGTCTTGTTTAATTTGTAACCCTCGTTGTCAAGGGAGGTGAATTTCTCTCCTTTCTCCGCCGTTCTTATGATGATCTTTTTATCCTTGAGCTTATCATAATCAAAAACGTGAGTAGGCTGGCCGTATTCCAAAAGAACATAATTGGTAATATCCACTATATTAT
>WJJX01000036.1 GCA_014729445.1 Candidatus Moraniibacteriota bacterium
CCTCGGTATTAGAGCCGCTGGTGTACAAAATTTTTAGACCTTTATCTTTCAATTTGTCAATCGTTTCTTTGGCTCCCCTAAAAATCCGGGGCTTCACCTCTCCCACTTCCTTAAAAAAACTCTGCCGCATTTCCCTTATTTTTTCTTCACTATAATCAATTTTATATTGATCTAAAACGTCCCTAAACTGCTTCTCCAGAGGATCACCGGCCGTCGCATAATAAAATTCCGCCGCCACTCCCTCATCCACTCCCAATTCAGCCACTCTCCTAACAAAAGCCTCTTGATAAACCGGCATTCTGTCCAGAATCACTCCGTCGACATCGCAAATAAAATACTTAATCATAACTCTTTTTCATTTATTTATTTAGATTTCTGCATCTCCAACCGCTTCCTTAAAAGATCGATTCGAAATTGAAGCTCATCCCCATTATAACTTTCATTGATTGCCTTTCTCACCAAAGCCAAATAATCTTTTAATTGCCGGCCGAATTCTTGAACATTATTCTTGTCAAGCTCAGTTAACTTATCAATCTCGCTAAATTTACCTCCCAGCTTCCTGACTTCATCTTGATCCAGCATTTCCTCCACCAATTTTTCAATAACTTTGGCATAAGTTTTAAGCGGCATATAAACCTCTAGCTCAAGCCGTCCGGATACCTCTTTTGAACTATCGTCTTCCTTCAAATCATAATCAGCATAGTCGTCAATTATGTCCGAAACCGTTTCTTCTATCCTTCGAAAATCAGGAGGCTCACTCAAATTATTTTTTTTTGCCTCAAGCTTGAGCTTTTCATACTCCTCTTCTTGCACCGATCTGTATAAATTCTCGGCTAAAGTCTCTGCAAATTTTGTCTTCAAAAATGCCTTTAACACTAAATCCTCCACCAGAGAGAACAAGGCATCATAAACCTGACCCTCCTTAACTGATTTAATTTGCGCATCGAAATTCTTAGGCTCCCCCCGCATTAATTGATTTAATTCAGAAATTAATTTTTCTGAAAAAAATTTAGTTGGAATTCCTGTCTTGAGAGATTCCATAATAGATTGTTCAAATTTTCCACTCCCGTCTTGGCTAATTTGAACATCCTTTGAGCCAAAGCTCTCTTTTATTGATTTTCCCAATCTCGAGGCCAATCTTTTTGCAAATTCGGTCTCTTGAAAGGCCTCCCAATATTCTTCCACAAAAGCCCTAAGCATTGCCTCTAATCGGAATCTTTTAGGATCCGAGCTTGATTCTTCCGGTATCGACTCCTTTTCTGCCCGCTGACCCGCCTCTTGATCAAACCCTCCCATTTTTTCATATAAAATAGTAGCAATCATTTCTAGGAATTCTGTATTTGATAATTCTTCAAGCTTTAACCGATAATCAGGATCTCCTTCCTTCGAGGCAATCTGGTCAAACTTCTTCCAAGCTTCATCTATAGAGATCATTTCAAGATCCATTCCTTTTTCCCTATTTGACATAAATTAAAAAATAAATAACAAATCTTTTTATCTACGAATTATGCATTTTGTTTCTGCATCTCCAACCGCTTCCTTAAAAGATCGATTCGAAATTGAAGCTCATCCCCATTATAACTTTCATTGATTAAACCCTCCACAAATTTCAAATAGTCATCCAACCGTCTCCGAAATAAAGTAAACCCCTCATCGCTAATTTTTCTATCATCATTTAATTCGTCAATAGATTTAGCAAGCAATTTGAATTTTTTTTCATATGCATCTACTTTTTTACCTTCTTGACCAGATCCATCTTCAAGCAATTTTCTTAAAGATCCGTTATAGTCTAGAATAGCCGGATAAATTAAATCCTTAATTTTATCAAACTGCTCTCGATGCATACCTCCTGAATCAAAATCCAAAATTGACTGAATCAAAACCGCGCCATCAACGCTCTGATCGCCAAACATTTCAAAAAGCTTATCCTCACTTTTAACCTTTAAATAAGGATAAATCTTTAAATCTTTTTTGCTTAAACTGCCCAAATAAATTTTAGATAAACGCATTGCATTTTCGCTCTTTCTATCCAACTTAATTGAATCTAATTTAAAAATAAAACTCCTTAATTGATCTAATTCTCTATCTGAAGAATCATTCTCTAACTTTGAGTTTAGGTACTCAAGAGCCTTCGTTTTCATACTTCGCACCAAATCATCAGACAACATGTCCTGATTACTTCTCAATTCTTCCAATAGCTCCTTTCTAGATTGAGGCGACAATTTTGTAAAATCAATCACAGCTCCCACTTCAAAACCACAAACTCCCTTCCATTTTGCAACGTCTTGCTCTGAAATATCCTCATATTCCGTCGCCTCTTCAAGCTTTGCTCTAATTCCGGCCAAACTATAAGGCTCCCTAATACTCATTTCCGCTGCTTGTTTTTTAAATTCTTGGAATTTTTTCTCCAAATCTTTCCCTGGTTTTTCCTCCGTCAGTCCTCCTCCCTTCTCCTTATTTCCATCTACTTTTTTGAGTTCTTCTCGACTTGATTCCCGCTCCTCTTCTAAATCAGGCCGTTGCATTTTTTTATATAACTCAGTAGCTAATCTTTCTGCAAATTTAGTTTCTAAAAATGCATTCAACGCCACAGCCAATAATAAATCAACAGTCGCTTCTCTTATTTCTTCTTCTTCGAGCGAAGCTAGCTCTGCTCTAATTGAATCTTCATCTAAATCATAAACCTCTCCCATTAATCTCTCTAATTCTCGAGCCAAATTATTTGCAAATTCAGTCTTTTGAAATGCTTCCCAGCCTTCATTCACAAGCCATTTTAAAATCCCTTCTCTAAGCTCTTCTGGAGTCATCTCCTGTCCACCCTGTCTTTCAATTTCAATATTAAAACCATTCCCTCCTCCTTTTTCCCTATTTGACATAAATAAACATTTAAAAACTTAATGCTCTTATTTTAACTCAAAACAGACAAAAAAACAAAAATTTTTCAATTTAAAAACCTTTCCTAAAATCAAAAACCTGCTAAGCTTAATCTTATAAAGGAGAGCTGCCGGAGCGGTCGAACGGGACGGTTTCGAAAACCGTTGTCTGCCCAAAAGCAGACCGAGGGTTCGAATCCCTCGCTCTCCGCCACGTCGCTCGCGGACAATTTATTTTAATTTTTCCCTAATCAACCAAAACCCTGGCAATTTTTATTTCATCGTAACTTATTTTTTCATCCAATTCCTCAAAAACCGGCTTTAATCTTGCCTTGCCGCATTTTTGAAAAGCTGTTTCTATTTTCGAAAAATTGTTTAAATCTTTTTTTAGATAATCTAAATTCAAATTTTGACCGGCATCTTTCAATTTTTGAATATGTCTTAAAATCGTCGTTAGTCTAAAATCTTGAACTTTGGCAATTTCGGTCAAGGCCTTTTTTTGCTCGATCATTTTTTTAGTAACCTGATACCTGGCAAGCGGTGAATGAATTCTCCTTGTAGACGATGGCCTATTGGCCGATCTTAATTGTTTGTTTATCGGCTTGGGTTTTAGTTTGAATTTTTTGACATAAGCTTGAATAACCGCTAAAAATCTGGGCGCATAGGTTTTTAGTTTAGCCTCCCCGACTCCGCTAATTTTAGAAAAACTCTCCTTATCGACCGGTAAAAAATAAGCCATTTCGCGAAGAGAAACATCGCCGAAAATCACAAAGTTGGGCACATCGTTTTCCTTGGCAATGATCGAGCGAATCGCTTTCAACCTCTCAAATAAATTTTCGTCGTATTCGATTTTATCGGACTTTATTATTCCTTCTCTTTCCAAATCGTCAGCCGGTTTGGTTAGCTCGATTTTTCCCTTATTTTTTAAGAAAGTTATCCCCTTGCTGGTCACCTTAAGAATCGGAAATTTGCCCTCCTCCTTCTTAATCAATCCAGCGCCGATCAAGGCTCGAACAAAATGGTCCACCTCATCTTTGGAATAATCTTTCACAATTCCAAAAACCGACAACTTGTCATGTCCGTTATCCTTGACTTGCCGCCTCCGGCTGCCTCTGAGCACTTGAATGACATGACTTTTTCCAAAAACACTGCCGGTTTTTAAAATCGCTGAAAGAATTTTTTGAGTGATTATAGTGGCGTCAAAAACCTCTTGATCGCTTAAACAAATATCACAGCTTTTGCAGTCTTTTTTGAGTTCTTCTGAAAAATAATCAAGCAGATACTTCTTTCGACAATCGGCCGACTCGCAGTAATCAATCACTTGATTTAGTTTTTCTCTGGCTATCTGGCGTTGTTTTTCATCCTCTATCTGTTCTAAAAAAAACTCATGTTTACGCACATCGCCGTAAGAATAAAACAAAACACCTTCGCTCTCCATTCCGTCTCGACCGGCTCGTCCGATTTCCTGATAGTAGCTTTCCAAAGTTTTGGGAAAAGAATAATGAACCACCAAACGCACATCCGGCTTGTCGATTCCCATTCCAAAAGCAATGGTTGCGACAATTATCTTTGTTTTGTCTCGAATAAAATTTTCCTGCACTTCCTGACGCACCTCCCTTTCCAGACCGGCGTGATAAGCCATTGCCGAAAACCCCGCAAGCTTAAGGCTCTCGGCAATTTCTTCGGTTTCCCTTCTGGAAAAACAATAAACGATCACCGATTCATCTTTATGCTTTTCAATCAAACCGACCAATTTATCAAAAGCCCTTCTTTTGGGAAAAATCGACAATTTCAAATTTTCCCGATTAAAACTTGAAATAAAAACCTTAGGCTCTTTCAAGCCCAGCTGCTTTTTAATGTCTTCTCGAACTTCATAAGTTGCGGTCGCCGTCAAAGCGATCAAAGGCACCCTGGCAAATTCCTGTTTAAAAATCTTTAAACTCCGATAATGCGGCCTGAAATCATGGCCCCATTCACTGATACAATGCGCTTCGTCAATCGCAATCAAGCAAACCTCAAGTCTTTTCAGCCAATCAAAAAAATAACTGGAACTTAATCTTTCAGGCGCGACAAACAAAATTTTAACCTCGCCTCGAAAAACCGCCTGTTCGATCTGTTTGATCTCCTCAAAGCGCAAACTGCTGTTAATAAACTCGGCCCCAATCCCATTGGCCTTCAAGGAATCAACCTGATCTTTCATCAAAGCGATCAAAGGAGAAACAACCAAAGTCAAACCCTCCATCTTCAAAGCCGGCAGCTGATAACACAGCGACTTCCCCCCTCCGGTCGGCATCAAAACCAAAACATCCTTTTTTTTTATCACCTCATCAATAATCTCTTTCTGCATCGGCCGAAAATCATCAAATCCGAAATATTTTTTCAGCAAATCTTTCATCAAAAAATTATAATTTTTAACATCTAAAAAATTTTAGATCTAAAAATTATACACTATAAATTTAAAATTAGGGTAAAGGAATTTTAAAAAATTTTTAAAATGAATAGTTTAGACCTTAAATATTCAGCTCCCGCCTTGTCATTAATCACAGTCGATATCAGGACGATAATCATATCTGGATTCGTAACAATCTTTTTGCTGACTGTTTAAATCACACCACCAATAGGTGATATCGCCATTAGGATGAACCCAGCTTTCGCAGTCAAAAGCGTCACCGCGCCCTTCCTCGAACTCGCCTTCAGGCCAACAGTCAGGATCGTTCTCATAATCACAGTAAGGAACATCGGTTTGACCGTAATCTCCGGCCATCGGATCATAGCCGTATCTTTCAATAAAACAGTCTCTTTCGGCTTGAGACACTTCCCACCACCAGTACTCGACATCTCCATTAGGATGCACCCAGTTGTCACAGTTGAAAGTTTGAACCGGCTGTCTATTGGAAGCTACACAGTCACTGCTTGAATAATTGGGCCTGAAAGAAGCTAAAATATTAATAACCGTATCTTGCTGACTCGAATAATTGGGGCCGTGAAGGTGAAGTTCCATAAAATTGCTTCCATCCTGCCAATAAATAACCATCCCGTCAGGATTGGAAAATTCGTTTATTATCATCCTGGTTTGATTTTTGAAAATATCAACCGAATCTATGACCGTACCCCCGTGGATATAATTTCTGGTCTCATTAAAATCATCCAGGCTTTTATAGTTTGAAAAAGCTCTCACATCAAGAGTCAACCCCGATCCATAAAAACTGTTTTGAGCTTTATATTTATCGGCATTATTGCTCCAGCTGGGCGGATAGTAAAGAGCGTAATTGTAGGTACAGCTCCAAAAAAGAATTGCCAAGTCCTGAAAAAGAGCCAGTTGGTTTTCCAATTCCAGCTCTGTTCCTTCATAAAACGCAAAATAATCATCTTCCCGGGCCTGATCGGTTTCCACTTTATCAACCAACGGATTAACGGCTTCAAAAGATTCAATCACCGCGTCTAAATTCTGCTTAAAATCGGAATAACCCGGCGGAACCTTCTGAAATTCGTCTTTATAAAGAACATAAACCAGACCGCTTCTTCTCTCAAGAATCTCCTCAATCTCGAAATAATCTTCGTCTTCGGGAAAATCTCTTTGAAAGTTGAGCCAATCGATTTCGTTAAAAACCACAACGCTAAAAATACTGGAAAAACCGGGTATTTCGTCAGAGTCTTCAAGCGTATCTTTGGGAAGGAAAAAATCAAAACTAACCGCATTGTAATCGTTATAGCTTTTATCAATTTTTGATTTCAAACCCTCCCAATCCTCAGGAATCTCAAACTCAAAACCGTATTCCTGATTTGTAAATTTCTCCTTTGCTTCCTGATCCGTTTCCTCGCTTTGATTAGAGGGCTCCTCTAACTTGGAAGGCTCCTCCTGGGAGGATTGTTTGATTTTTCCAATAGCTACAAAGACAACAATGCCGATAATCACCAAAAGAAGGACGGCGATAACAATTACCAAAACCACAATTAAAGAAGAATTCTTTTCAGCCGAAGACTTGGAGCCGGCGCTCTGCGGCTTGGAGGGCTGATCATTTAAGGAAGCTTTTTTAGAAGAATTTTGATTTTTATCCTCTGATTTTTGATTTTTCTTAGGTTTAGACTCTTTTTTATTTTTATCTTCGGCTTTATTTTTCTCTTTATTTTTCTCTTTGTCTTTATTTTTGTTTTTATTTTTTTGTTTTACCATGATTTATTTATTTTATTTAAAACGGATTAATTTTTTTCTTGAAACCCTTTACTTAATAAAACTTTAAAATCTAATTTCAGGCTTAAATCTTAAAACAAATCGCTTTTAAACCTGTCCCGAGGCCAAAACAAAAATAAATACAAAAGCCCAATCCGAATTCATCATTTAAAAATATTATAACCCAAACAGATATTTAGACAATCCTAAAAAATCATTTAATAAAAAACTTCTCTAATCCGCGTTCCCGACACGATTAAAAGCTGTTTTATCAAAAAATCACATCAAACAAGCATTTAAAAAGACACACAGCCAAATAAAAAATCCCTAGTAGAAATTGAATATTGAAATTGAGAGCGGTGACAACAACTCCAGCAATTATCTACAAAAGTAGAAATTGAATATTGAAATTGAGTTAAGAGATTGTGATGTACAAAACAATATCTACAAAAGTAGAAATTGAATATTGAAATTGAGGTTTTTTCTAAAACCCTTAGCATCAAATCTACAAAAGTAGAAATTGAATATTGAAATTGAGGAATGAAAAAAC
>WJJX01000037.1 GCA_014729445.1 Candidatus Moraniibacteriota bacterium
ATATTGATTTTTTTAATGAAAATTTTCAGATTATCCCCGCGTTGCAGGGATAATCTAAAAGTAATCTGCCCTAAAGGTTGATACTGAAATCAGCTTTTAAAATTTTATTAAATAAAGGGTTTCAAGAAAAAACTTAAGATGACTTTAGATATAATTTAAGATCAATATTAAATAAAAAAAATGAAAATTAAAAAAATAGAAAGTTATGAAATTTTGGATTCAAGAGGCAATCCCACTCTAAAAACAAAGGTTACAACCTCAAACGGCGTTGTCGCTAAAGCGGCTGTGCCGTCGGGGGCTTCGACCGGAACTCATGAAGCTTTGGAACTAAGAGACAACGATTCCAATCGATATAACGGCAAAGGAGTTTTAAAGGCGGTTAAAAATGTCAATGAAACAATAGCTCCGGCCCTTCAGAAGGAAGATGTAAATGAACAAAAAAAGCTCGATCAAAGGATGCTTGAATTGGACGGAAGCGATAACAAAAAAAATCTGGGAGCTAATGCCATTTTATCGGTCTCTTTGGCAGTCGCCAGGGCCGCCGCTTTGGAAAAAAAAGTTCCCTTATGGCGACATTTAAACGAAATCTCGAATTTAAATAAAGAACCCAAATTACCGACGCCGACCTGTAATGTCATTAACGGGGGGGCTCATGCCGACTGGGTGCTTGATTTCCAGGAATATATGCTGGTTCCAAACGGTTTTGAAACTTTTAGAGAAAAAATCAGAGCGGTAAGCGAAACTTATCACGTGCTTAAAAAAAAGTTAAAAACAGCCGGTCATATCGTTTCGGTTGGGGACGAGGGAGGTTTTGCCCCCAAATTGGTCAGTAATGAAGAGGCCTTGAAATATTTGGTTAAAGCTATCGAAGAGGCCGGTTATCTGCCGGGCAGTCAAATCTCCTTGGCAATGGATACAGCTTCAAGCGAATTTTTCAACAGAGAAATCCAAAAATACGAACTGAAAGTCGACAACGAATCTCTTAAAAGCCAGGAACTGGTTGATCTTTTCAAGCAACTTTCAAAGAAATATCCAATCATTTTAATCGAAGACGGAATGGCCGAGGACGACCTTCAAGGCTGGAAAAGGCTAAACAGGGAATTAGGCGGAGAAATCAGTATTATGGGAGACGACTTTACAGTCACCGATAAAGCAAGATTAAAAAAAGCCGTCCAGGAAGACGCCTTAAATAGTATTTTGATTAAAGTAAATCAAATTGGAACTTTAAGCGAAACCTTTGAGACAATCGAATTGGCTTATGAAAACAACTGCAAGGTTTCGGTTTCTCATAGAAGCGGGGAAACTTGTGATGACTTTATCGCTGATTTGGCTTTTGCGGTCGCTTCTGATTGGATAAAGTCAGGATCTCTGGCCAGAAGCGAACGGGTAGGCAAATATAACAGATTAATCGAAATAGAAAGAGAAATAATCTAGAATTATTCTTTAAAAAAACAATGTCTAAAAAATACATACCTTATGTGGTTATTATACTTGACGGCTTCGGAATTGCCCCCAAACACGACGGCAATGCGGTGGAACTTGCTAAAAAACCCGTTTACAATAGTTTAAAGAAAAAATTTGCTTATACGGAACTAAGAGCTCATGGTAAATATGTAGGTCTTGAAGACGATAAAACTTCGGGAAGCGAGGTGGGTCATATTAATATTGGAGCTGGAAGAATCGTGGAACAAGACGCTTTAATTATCAATCAAGCGATCCGGGACGGATCTTTTTTCAAAAACGAGGCTTTTTTAGGGGCGATAGAACATGTTAAAAAAAACAAATCCTCCCTTCATCTAATGGGCTTAATGTCCAACAACGACAGCCCTCATTCCAATTTCAGTCATTTTAAATCTTTAGTTAAACTGGCCAAGAAGAAAGATATAGAGAAATTATTCATTCATTTATTTACCGATGGCAGAGATTCCGCTCCCAAAAGCGCTAAACAACATTTAAGAGAATGGGGCCAAGTTCTAAAGGAGTTCGATATAGGCAAGATTGCAAGCATCGGAGGCAGATTTTATGCCATGGATCGAACAAAAAACTGGGAAAGGTTAAAGATCGCTTACAATTGTCTGGTAAATTCAAAAGGGGATAAAGCAAACAACGCTTTTGAGGCGATCGATCAAGCCTATAGTAAAGTGAACTCCGACGAATATATTCCGCCGACGGTAATTTACGAAAAAAACAAACCCGTAGCTAATATAAAAGACAATGACGCGGTAATTTTTTTCAATCTCCGATCGGACAGGGCCCGTCAGTTTACTAAACTCTTTGTTTTGAAAAATCCTCAGGAATTTGTTAGACCGAAGCCCTTTTTAAAAAATCTGTTCTTTGTAACTCTGACCGGATTCGGACCCAAGATAAATGTTGAAACCGCTTTTAATGGAGAGATTATTCCCAAAACTCTTCCCCGCCTAGTTAACAAGAAGCAGCTTTATATAACTGAAACGGAAAAATTTTCTCACGTAACCTACTTTTTGAACGGAAAATGTCCGCATCCTGTTAATTCGGAATCAAGGATTATGATCCCTTCACCCAAGACAGAAAATTATGCCGAAACTCCTCATATGTCGGCCTCGATAATCACCGACGTGGTGGTTCGTTATATCCAGGAGGAGAGTTATGAATTTATCTTTATTAATTTCGCGAATCCGGATATGCTTGGTCATACCGGAAATATCAAGGCCGCTGTCGAGGGGATTTCCTTTTTGGATAAATGCCTGGGAAAAATCTATAAACGCGTTTGCCAAAAAGGCGGTATATTGTTTATTTGTTCCGATCATGGAAATGCCGATGAAATGAGCGATAGGCTAACCGGAGAAAAAATAACTTATCATACTAAAAACAAGGTGCCCTTGATTGTGAGCTCAAAGAGGATTAAAGAATTGGAAGCCGGGGGCTGTCTGGCCAACTTAGCGCCGACCATTTTGAAAACTCTAGATCAGCCGATTCCTCAAATAATGGACAAGCCTTTATACTGAATAATGAATTAAATTAATTAAAATAATGATAAAAACAATGAAACCAATAATTACTACTATCGGATCTGCTACCAGAGATATTTTTTTAATGCCCCAAAAAAACACAGTTGAATATTTTAAGGATAAGGATAATATCTTAAGCCAGGAAAAAATCTGTTTTGAATTGGGCGCCAAACTGGAGGCGGACTACTTGAGCTCCCATGTTGGGGGAACGGCCGTAAACGTTTCGATTGGCTTAAGTCGTTTAGGTATAAAATCCCAGATTTTTTCCACAGTCGGTAATGATTCAGCCGGTAAAGCGGTTATTGAAAAGCTTCAAGATGAAAAAGTGGAAACAAATTTATTATATATTTCCAACAACGATACCGACCGCTCTTTGATAATTATCCATCCCAAAACCAATGATCGTACCATCTTTGTCAATAAGATCGCCAGAAAAGGAACAAATATTGATTATAGTAAAATTAATTCCAAATGTATTTATCTTTCTTCAATAAAGTATGACTGGCAGAACAATTTTAAAAAAATCATAAAATTAATTCAACAAAAAAAAATAAGATGTTTTTTTACCCCCGGTATTCTGCAGGTTAAAGCCGGGCTGTCGAAACTGCGGAATCTATTGAAGTTGACCGAAATTATGTTTTTAAATTACGACGAAGCTATAGAAATCACTAGAAGCCAAAAAAAAGAACTTAAATTCGATAAACTGAAAAATACGAAAATTATCGCCGAAAAAATCAAAAATAAAGGGCCGAAGATTGTGGTTATAACAGACGGCGCCAACGGAGTTTATCTTTATAGGAATAAAATTAAATATTATCCGGTCAAAAAATCTCCTATAATCGATGTAACCGGAGCGGGCGACGCTTTTGCCAGCGGATTTATGGCCACTTATTTAAAAAAAGATTCGCTGGATAAAGCCGTTAAAAACGGAATTAAGAATTCAAAATCAGTGATCAAAAACATAGGCACCACTTATGGTTTGCTAGAAAAAAGACAATTAACTATACTTTAAATAGGGCTTGTCGATATTTTAAATTCTATAATCATAAATCGATGTTTTTTTTTAAGATTCTTGTTTTTTTGGTTAGTTTAATCATTTTTACTTACGGCGCTCTAACCACCAAGGTGGTTCACGGCCTGTTGGGCTTTTTAGCCTTTTTGTCTTCTTTAATCTGGCTTTTGATTCCTTAAAATCGCAGGCTGAAAAAACCGAAAAATCCGGCATACTGCCTTTGCAGCATGGAGGGCTTGCCAAGCCGGATTTGGCGAAATTAATTTAAAAAACTGGCGTTATTTTAAAAAAAATATTATATATAATTTTAAGCTGCAATTTAAATTTTAAAAAATGTACGATCATCAAAAAATTGAACAAAAATGGCAAAAATATTGGCAGAAAGAAAAACTTTATTCCCCTGATTTGGATAAGTCAGAAAACCCCTATTATAATTTAATGATGTTTCCTTATCCTTCGGCCGAAGGTTTACATATAGGCAATATGTATGCTTTCACTCATTCGGATTGCTGGGGCAGGTATATGCGGCTAAAGGGGTATGAGGTGTTTGAACCTATCGGATTAGACGGTTTTGGAATTCACAGCGAAAATTTTGCAATGAAAATCAAAGAACATATTCGGGATGTATCCAAAAGAACCGAAAAAAGATTCTATAATCAGCTGCATATGATCGGCAATCAATACGATTGGCAAAGAACCGTTGAGACCTATAAACCGAATTATTATAAATGGACGCAGTGGCTGTTTTTAAAAATGTATCAAAAAGGCCTGGCCTATCGAAAGGAATCGCCGGTCAACTGGTGTCCCGATTGTAAAACCGTTCTTTCGGATGAACAGGTTATTTCAGGTCAATGCGAAAGATGCGACAGTCCAGTTGAAAAAAAGATGATGAAACAATGGTTTTTTAAGATTACTGATTATGCGGAACGGCTATTAAAAAATTTAAAGGAGAAAGATCCCAATAAAAAGATGGACTGGAGCGAGGATGTAAAAATGGGCCAAATAAATTGGATTGGTAAAACTGAAGGAATAGAAATCGCTTACCAGATCAAAGATTCCAAGGAAAAAATCACCTGTTTTACCTCTTATCCGGAAACCAATTATGGAGCGACTTTTGTTGTTCTCTCCCCGGAGCATCCAAAAGCTTTAAAAATAGTTGCAGATCGATATAAAGATAAGGTGAAAGCCTATATTCAAAAAGCCAGGGAAAAATCAGATCTAGAAAGAATTGCTCACGGCAGAAAAAAAACCGGTGTCTTTACGGGCAGATATTGCATTAACGTTTTAACTGGCTACGAGATGCCAATTTATATAGCCGATTTTGTTCTGGCCGATGTGGGGACCGGAGCCGTAGTTGGAGTTCCGGGTCATGACTTGAGAGATTATCAGTTTGCTCAAAAATTCGATTTGGAAATTAAGAGAGTCATGAAAACTTATAGCGGCGACAAATCCGAGATTAATGAGGAAAAAAAAGTTAACCACCAAGGCATTATGATAAATTCGGACTTTCTTAACGGCCTGGATTACAAGCAAGCCAGAAAAAAGATGATCGAATATGGAATAAAAAAAGGTTGGGCTAAAAAAAGGGTCAATTACAAACTCAGGGATTGGTGTGTTTCCAGACAAAGATACTGGGGTCCCCCCATCCCAATGATCAAATGTGATAAATGCGGCTGGGTTCCGGTGCCTGAGAAGGATTTACCGGTGGAATTACCCGACTTGGATGATTTTCATCCGGACGGAACCGGCAAAGGACCTTTAAATAAGGTCAAGCAATTTGTAAATACCACTTGCCCTAATTGTCAAGAGCCGGCTAAAAGAGAAACCGACGTGAGCGATCCTTTTGTCGATTCAAGTTGGTATTTTTTCAGATATTTAAACACCGAAGACGATAAAAAAGCTTTAAACAAAAAAAGGATCAAAAAATGGATGCCGGTTGATATGTATATCGGCGGCAAGGAACATACGGTGCTTCACCTGCTTTATTCCAGATTTATCACAATGGTGCTTTATGATTTCGGTTATTGTGACTTTGAGGAGCCTTTCTTGAGATTCTTTGGCCATGGATTAGTGATCAAAGACGGCGCAAAAATGAGTAAATCAAAAGGGAATGTTGTTAACCCGGATGAATATATTGAAAGATTTGGCGCCGATAGCGTCAGGCTGTATCTGATGTTTCTTGGAGATGTAAGCCAGGGAGGGGATTGGAAAGATTCGGGAATGGCCGGGATGTTTAAGTTTGTTAAAAAGATTTATAGATTATATCGCGATTTTGAAAAAGAAAAGCCTAATTATGGATTTAATCAAAAAGAGCTTAATCGATTAAACATTGCCATCTTCCACAAAACAGTTCAAAAAGTTACCCGCGATCTAGACAGGTTAAGCTTTAATACTTCGATAGCCAAAATCATGGAATTTTTCAATTGGTATGTGCAAAATGAAAAAAAATTAACCAAAAAGGAAAAATTTTTAATGTTTGGAGGAATAGCCATTATGATCGCGCCCTTTGCTCCCCATCTGGGCGAAGAATTTTGGTCCATGCTAAATCATGAAAGTTCGGTGTTTAAACAAAAATGGCCCAAATTTAACCGCTCTTTAATTAAAGAAAAAAGTTTTGAATTAGTGATTCAGATAAACGGTAAATTGAAAGCCCGAACCAAGGCTGCTTGTGATATTTCAAGGCAAGAGGCCGTCGAATTAGCTAAAAATCAGGAAAAAATTCGAAAAATATTAGATAAGCAAGAAATTAAAAAGGTGATTTTTATTCCGAAGAAGTTAGTTAATTTTGTTGTTTAAAGTTTGGACGCCGAATTTGCGGTGATTAGTGCTAAAGGAAAAATTAAGATAAAATAAAATTATAAAAATTTGAGTCATTCGAATCAATGAAGAAGTTGTTAAAATTCATTGCTATATTTCTGATTATTTTTGGACTGGTTTTTGTAATCGAGAAATATCAGCAGATAAAAATCCAGGAACAACAAGGTTCAAACCAATCAGTTGGCACCGACGGCTTTAGTTCTAACACAGATAAGGGCGGCGGAGAAGAGAAGGCGGATTATCAGGAAAAACTTAAAAAAATAAGTGTAGAGGAACAGGAAGTACCCCTTCCCAAAGGGATCAAAAGAGTTAAATTTGAATGGGAGTACAAAGGTCAAAATTATGTTCTCGAGGATGTTCTATATGATAATATTTACAGTTTTTATCAAAATCAGCCTAAGGTTTTTCAGTATACCGGGAGTTTGCCCCAAAATTGGGAAAATGAATATTATGGCATTTTTTTAAAGTCAGCTCATAATGATGACTCAATCGAGGATTTAGCCGTTCAGTTGGAGACTTTAGCCCAAAAAAACAATTTAAACGAAAATGAAACAGTGGAAATGGTAGTGGCTTTTGTTCAGGATATTCCTTATGATAACGATAAAGCCGACGGAATTCTGGAGGGCTTAACTGATATAAAGCCGCGTTATCCCTATGAAGTTCTTTATGAAAATCTGGGGGTTTGTTCCGGCAAGAGCTTTTTATTGGTGGCAATTTTGCGGCAATTGGAATTCGGAGCGGCCCTTCTGGAATATAGCGAGCAGAATCATATGGCGGTTGGTATTCAATGTCCAAAGGAATATTCGATTGATAAAGCTTCCGGTTATTGTTATACCGAGACCACTACTTTTGGTCATAAAATCGGTATTATTCCGCAAATTAATTTGGATGAAAATTCGGCGGTTGTCGAAAAAGAGAAAGATTATATCGACAGCGAGACAGAAATTATCGATGATAATATCGTTAAACCGGATAAAGCCAGAATATTTCAACAAACCAAAGGCAAGGAATATACTGGAGTCATTGAAACCTTTAAGAAATACGAAGAACAGGAAATGCTGGAAAACGAGATTAATGAATTAAAAGTAGAACTTAAAAACACCAAAGAAGAGCTTGATAGGATGAGAAATCAAATCGATGAGTTAAATCAAAGATTAAGCGAATATGAAGAAAACAACGAGACAAAAAAATATAATAAACTGGTTCCGCAATATAATGAATTGTTAAATGAATTAAAAGCAAAAGTGGATCAATATAACGGACTGGTTTCCAATTATAATCAGAAAGTAGAAGAGTACAACAATTTGAGAAAAGAATTTTAATCAAACAAACTTTCAAACTTTTTTTGAATTTCAATTTAATGTGCCGAGAGGCGGGATTGAACCGCCGACACCAGGATTTTCAGTCCTGTGCTCTACCACTGAGCTATCTCGGCTGATTAAAAAAGGATATCTAAACAATAATAAAAATATAGCTGTTTTAAGTTTTTTTTTCAAGATCTTAAATTTTTATATAATTTTCAATAATAAATAATTAATTTAAATTAAGTTTATGAAACTAAAGGTATTTACCAAAAACGATTGTCCCAATTGTCCTCCTGCCAAGGAGCTAGCCCAAAAAATTGAAAATGAAGGAAAAATCGAGGTTGAATTATTTAACACCGATGAAGCCGATGGACTTGCCGAAGCTCAGTTTTATGCGGTGCTTGCCACCCCAAGCCTTATTCTTTGTGATAAAAACGAAGATGAAGTCGAGGCTTGGAGAGGAGAAGTTCCAACGAGGGAAGAGGTTTACAAAAAAATCTAAACTTTATATATTTATAAACATAAAGGGATTTAAATTGGATTTTTCGAAATCTTTTAACGGCTGGACTATCTTATCTAATTAAGAGATTGCAGGCCGGAGATCTGCCTAATTTTGATTTTTGGGGAATAGCCAAGCGGTAAGGCAACAGGTTCTGGTCCTGTGATTCGGGGGTTCGAATCCCTCTTCCCCAACAGATAAAGATTAAATTTTTAATTATGGTCTTAATTCATTCGGTTGATACCGAAAAGCCTTTTGGTCCAATAGAGGTCAGAAATGCGATTGTGGAATGTTTTTATCAAGCTCATAAAGAGGCTGTTAAACAATCTTTTGAAGCAGGGGATAAAAAGGAGTTGGATAAAATGACAAAAGATAATATAAAGCATCTAATCAAAAAAGCATTCCAGGAAACCTCGGGTGATTTTGAAAAACCAACAAAAAGAAGTATCATTGAAGTAATGGATTATTTGAAGGAATTTTCAAAATCCTTTCGGGACGATAAAACAATCGAAAAAAACTATAATAAGATTATGATTCTGGTTAACAAATTATAATTTGTCGCCGATTTTTAAGTTAACTAAATTATTTTTAAATATAAAATTATGAAAATTTTAATTTCCTGGTTGCTTTTAACAATAGAAGTTTTGGTTGTCGCCAGATTATTGCCAGGTATAACCATAGACGGTTTTTTTAGCGCCGTTATCGTAGCCTTGTTTATAGGGGTTTTAAACTCGATTGTGAAACCTTTTCTCGCGCTTGTGACCTTGCCGGTCAATATTTTAACTTTAGGAATTTTTTCTTTTATTTTAAACACTTTCCTGCTTTTGATTATCGCTTCTCTTATTCAGGGTTTTTCAATCGACGGTTTTCTTTGGGGGGCTTTATTTAATTTCGTTCTTTCATTGACAATTTCTGCGGTGAATGTAGTTTTTAGAAAATAAGCTTAAGGCCCTGGTAGCTCAGTTGGATAGAGCAAGACACTCCTAACGTCTAGGTCGTAGGTTCGAATCCTGCCCAGGGCGCAGATCTGTTATTCCATTGTTCCCCGAATCAAAAAAAACCAAAACATTAAAGCATAATCGTTTTTCCAGATAGTGGCATCGATGAGGCCATGGATTAGAAAATAAAAGATGATCAGACAGGCCGGCAGCATATAAGATTTTGATTTAAACGCTTGCTTATTCATTTTTGCAAGCCATAAGTAGATTAAGCTTAAAAATAAAGCTGCGCCCGCAATTCCCGATTCCAAAAGAAGGACTAAAATATTGTTATGCGCATGCGGAACGGCCCATTGAGGATAAGGTCTATAGCTAGACTGATTTAGAAGATAAACATTTTGAAAATTGGCGGGGCCTATTCCCCAAACTGGATTTTTAAAGGCGATATCTCTTGAAATTTCATAAATAACCAATCTGGAATCCAAACTGCTTCTATTTAAGTAAGGATCATAGTCAAGATAATCGGTCAAGGGTTTTAACCCGAAAATGATCAATATATTTGCGAAAATAAAAAACAAGAGAAACAGTTTTTTGACTTTATTATTTTTTAATAAAAATTTTATCTTTTTTTCATCTGGCAATGTTATAAATAAAGAAAGAAGAAAAACCGAAATTATAGCGCCTTGACATTTTGTAAATAAAATAACGATTAAATAAAGGGATATAAGCAAAAATAATAAAAAGCGCTTGCTTTGTTTGACTTTTTTTTGTTTGACCATGCTTAACAATAACAAAATCGCCGGCGAAATATAAATAGCCAAATAATTAGGCGAACTGAAAATAGAGCTTAATCTATAATCATAAGTTAAATTTTTTTCCAAAATAAAAAATAAGGAAATAATAACAATGACTATAGATGAAATAAGATAAGCCTTGAATATTTTTTTTAGCCGAACAATTCTTTGTTTGATTAAATAGACAAGCATAATGGCAAACAATATTGGCAAAAAGTAATAACTTTTTAAGACACCCAGACTTTTTAAGGAATTATTTTTATCTGAATTTACATAAAAAGACAACAAAAGAAAGCAGCAAATGAAAAATATTATCAACAAAACATTTTTATTTCTGCCGACAAAAGAGTAAAAATCAGCCCGTTTTAGCTTGTCTGTAAGATAAATCGAAAATATTGATAAATAAAACAAAATCAAGCAATCGATAAGATTCAAAGAGCCGTAGTCGGCTAGATCTATTTTTAAAAAATACAGCGGCAGAAAGCAAAAAACTAAAAAAGAGGTTGACAAAATATTTTTCATTGTTATATACTTTATGTAGAATGAAATGAACATTTTTTATTTTTTCCAAATTCATTCACGAGTTCCGAAGTTGGGAATCCCTCCTTATCCCAACCAAGGTTAATTAAAGTTTTTCTTTAGCTCGTGAATGGTTTTGGGAAAAATATTTTTTAAAACAAAAATTTCAATTATATAAATTCTGACATTCTTCAAATCTCTTTTCAATCAAACAATTAAAAATTTCGGGCATCTGCCTTAAAGCATCAAAAACTTGATTGTTGGAAGAAAGTTTACTTAAAATAAAATTTGAAGATTTCTCTTTATTGTTCAAAGGCCTGACTCCAATTTTAACTCTATAAAATAATTTTTGATTATAATATTTAAAAATATCGTTTAAACCCTTATGGCCGCCGGCCGATCCGTTCTTAGTAAGTTTTAATTTGCCTTCCAAAATATCTGAATCGTCATGGAAAATAATATTCCTGGTTTGAGTTAAATCAATGCCTTGATAGTTAAAAAATGAATTTAAAACTTTGCCGCTGTTATTCATAAAGTTACAGGGTTTGATAAATAAAACAGCTCGGTTTTCAAAAAAAGAGTTTAAAACTTGAATCCTGAATTTTTGATTGCCGGCTAATTGGCCTAAATTATAATTGGACAGGATTGTGTCGAGGGCTAAAAATCCAACATTATGTCGGGTAAGACTGTGTTTGGGCAGGGGATTTCCCAATCCGATTGTAACTACATCTAATTTATTCATGTTTTTAAACTTAGGATATATAACTGGATTCAGAGATTATATCCGCCCTTTTGGGGCAATCCATGGATCCTTTAGGCAAACTTGATCTAAAATTATTTGACAAATTAGCAAACTTTATCAATAATTCCTAGTTAATTATATTATAAATAAAGAATTTCTAATGGCAAAGAAAATTTTACTAGTTGAGGAAGAACCGACTATGCAACAATATTATGAAGATCTGCTGGAAAAAGAAGGTTATGAAGTTTTCGTGAGCCTCGATGGCAAAAGCGCCGTCAGATTAATGAACAAACAAACTTTTGATTTGATCCTGTTGGATATTTTTATGCCTATTTTGAATGGGATCGAAATCCTGGAAATGATTAAAGCGGGTAAAATAAAAAAAGTTCAAGGTTCCATTTTAATTCTGACCAATTTGGAACCGGAAAATATTCAGGAATTACGAGAGCTTTATCAAAAACACGACAACAACCCGGAAAATTTGTCTGTTAAAGAACACATTGTTAAAGGAAGAATTAGCGAGGAGGAGTTTTTAAGAAAAATAAGAAAGAACTTTTTATATTAAAATTTGGGTGACAGACCGGAGTCGAACCGGCAACAACCGGGACCACAACCCGGGACTCTACCATTGAGCTACTGCCACCATAACGTTCTATAGAATAAAGTAAAATAAAAAAATATTCAAGACCAAACCCTTTGATTTCAAAACTTAACTTTATTTTTTTCATTCCGCTCATTTTTTAAGCCATTAGTTTAGAGATTAATTTAAAATTGAACAAAAATTTGTACATTTTTAGTTAATGAAAAAGCAAGTCAATTAAATTATATTGACTATTTAAAAATTATATGCAAAAATTTGTACATAATTAACTAAATTAATCCTCATGAACAAAAAACAAATTCTGGAAAAAGCCAAAAAAGAAAAAATTCAATTCATTAATCTCCAGTTTGTAGATTTACTGGGATTTTTAAAAAGTGTTACTATCCCCATTAGTAAACTTGAAGATGCAATCGACAGCAATGTATGGTTTGACGGTTCCTCCATCGAGGGTTTCACCCGAATCTACGAATCAGATATGTACTTGAAGCTGGATTTAAATACTTTTGCCGTTGTTCCCTGGGAAAAAACCGAAAAATACAACGTGGCCAGGATTATCTGCGACGTCTACAAACCAAACGGCGAACCCTTTGAAGGTGATCCCCGAAATATTTTAAAGCGTCAAATAGCGGCGGCCGAAAAAATGGGATATACTTATTATGTCGGACCTGAGTTGGAGTTTTTTATTTTCAAAAAGGATGAGCAGGGCAATTTACAAGTTGATCCTCACGATAATGCGGGTTATTTTGATTATTCTTCAGATAAGGGAGTCGGCATTATGCAGTCGATGAGTCAGGTGGTAAGCGAAATGGGTATTGATGTAGAGACTGTTCATCATGAAGTGGCGAGAGGTCAACATGAAATAGATTTTAAATATTCTGATGCTTTATCCCAGGCCGATGCCGTAATGACAGTTAAAACCGCTCTAAGAGCGGTCGCGGAAAAAAACGATCTGCATGTAACTTTTATGCCCAAACCGGTTTTCGGGGAAAACGGGACTGGCATGCATATCCATCAAAGTTTATTCAAAAACGGCAAAAATGCCTTCTTCGACCCCAAAGACAAATACTTAATTTCCAAAACCGCCAAGCATTTTATTGCCGGTCAATTAAAATATATAGAGGATATCGCTCTAATCACTAATCCCATCGTCAATTCCTACAAAAGATTGGTTCCCGGTTATGAAGCTCCGGTTTATATCACTTGGGGTCAAACCAACCGAAGTGCTTTAATCAGAATTCCTAGAGTCAGCAAAGGCAATGCCGATTCCGTCCGCTGCGAATTAAGGTGTCCCGATTCTGCCTCGAATCCGTATCTTGCTTTTGCCGCTATGCTGCATATCGGTCTTAAAGGGATAAAAGAGCAAATAGAAACCGTCGAACCGATAGAGGAAAACATCTATTTGTTTACGGATAAAAAAGCAAAAAGGATGAGGATTAGAACCCTGCCGGAAAATTTGGGCAGGTCTATCTTTAAGTTTGAAAGAAGTCAGGTCGCCAAAGATATTTTCGGCAAAGACACCTGGAAAAAATATTTAGACAACCGACAAACTGAATGGGATGAGTATCGCCTGGATGTCAGCCAATGGGAAATTGACCGCTTTATGCCGATTTACTAAACTTATAGAAATCGTTAAAGGCTTTTAAAACAACCGGTTTTTTTGAAAAATATTTGTGATAAAAAAATCTTGCATAAAAACCGAGCCAAAAATAAAATTTAAAAGCTTTTGGATAGTGTTTTTCAAAGAAAATTAAAGCGCTGTAAACAAGATAATATTGTTTGTTTTGGCCTAAAGAAGAATGCGATTCGTCATGGAAAGCGATTGCTTCATCGCAAACACCAAAGTTTGTTCCCTGTTTTTTTAGTCTCGAAAAAAAATCGCAATCTTCATAATAGAGAAAAAAATTTTTATCAAAGGTCATTTTTTTAAAAATCGAATAATCGAACAAGACGACGCATAAAGGTAGATAATCGCAATGGTTCAGATTATTGTGCAGAGTTTTGAACCTTATGAAATCTATCTTAGCCCCCTTAAACCAAAGTTTTGTTTTGTCTGCCAGATAAATTTTTGCGGAAACAGCTTTCTTTTTACTTGATTTTAAGCAATGATAAAGGTTTTTAACACAAGTTTCGCAAAGAAGAACGTCGGGATTTAAAATCAATAAAAATTTCGATTTGAAATTTTTGTCGATGATTTTTAAACCCTGGTTTAAAGCTTTAGCCAGGCCGAGATTTAAATCATTTTTTTTGACGATTAATCGGCGCTTTTTTTTATCTTGAAAATTCTTTTTAAAAAAATTCAAAGCCAGTTTTAAACTCTTATCTTTTGAGGCGTTATCGATTAAAACAAAATTAAGCTTGAATCCAAGATTGTTTTTTTTAATTGAATTCAAGGTTTTTAAAATAGTTTTTTCATTATTATACAAAACGATTAGAATTGTCATTAGCCTAAAGTTATTCAATCGAAAATTCTTCCTGTTTTCCGGTTTTTAAATCCTTGATAATATATTTTTTCTGATTAATTTCGTCATCGCCGTATAAAATGACCCGGTCGATTCTGTTTTTTGAGGCATAATCCAAAGCTTTGGAAATGTTTCTTAATTCAAGGCCCAGAATAAGATTGATTTTATTGCTTCTGATTTTTTGAGCCAGTTTCATAACTTCTATTTCTTTTTCCTTCGTAATTAGCGGCATGTAATAGACTTGATCCTTGATTTTATCGAGTAACCGGGGAACCAGATTCCAATTTTGAAGGAATATTTTGGTGGTTTCGTCTCCAGGAGCGCAACCCACCGCGGGAAAAGAGGAGCCTCCAAAGATTTGAGCCAAACCGTTGTAACGACCTCCGCCGAATAAGGATCGGGGATTATTTTTATTTTGATCGAAAACTTCAAAAACCATTCCGTCGTAATAATCAAATCCTCGAATGATATCGCTTTTATAAGCTATCCATTCGCCATAGCCCAGCATTTCCAATTTGGTCAAAATTTCGTTTAGCTCTTTAAAACCTTGATTTTCCTCGACTTGCGGAATTTTTTTTAAAAGATCATTTCGATTGTCCGATATAATGTAGTTGATTATAACATCGATTTGTTCGACCGCTAAATTAATTTTATTTAATTTTTCCTTGAATTCCTCCAGACTTAATTTCTTCCATTTATCCATTAATCTTATAATTTTCACTTTTTTATGCTTATCAATTCGCGCCACATTGTCCAAAATAAAATCAATCAGCTTTCGGTGATTCAAAAATATTTTAAAGGAATCTTTAGGCGGATCGAATTTTTTCATAATATCAATCGCCATCATCAAAGTTTCCACATCGGCGTTAATTCCATCGGCGCCAAAGATGTCGTAATTCAATTGCCAGAATTCTCGATTTCTTCCTTTTTGGGGCTTTTCATTTCTCACAAAATTGGCGATAGAAAAAAGTCGGATCGGTTTTGACCTGGCTTCGTAGATTCGAGAGACCAATCTGGTTACACTTGGAGTCATTTCCGGCCTTATGGCATATTCTTTGCCGCTTTTACTTATAAAGGTTGTTAATTCCTTATCTCCCACATCCTCTCCGGATTTTGCCCTATAAATTCTGGCGTCTTCAAAAAGAGGTGTTAGATATTCTTCATAGCCGTAGTTTTGACAAACTTCCCTCCAGGTATCGAAAATATATTTTCTTATCAAAAACTCGTCTCCAAACCAGTCGCTGGTTCCTTTAGGAGGCAAGTTTGACAAGCTGGTAATTTGTTTATCCATAGCGGATTTTTTTAATATTTAGCTTGAGTTAAGCATTTGCTTATCAATCATTAAATATTTTCTATTGATTTTTTGCAAATAAATACTAATAATAAGATACTATACTAGTTTGATATTGAAAAGTTTTAAAGTTGAAGATCGATGCTGCAGGTTAATTTAAATTAGAATTAAAAAATAAAATTATTTAAGAAATGAATGTAGTTTTAGTGGGTTTTGATAATTCGAATAAAGATAAAGTGGCGGAAATTTTAGCGCATAAATTAAAATATGACACGCTAATTTTTAATAATTTAATCGTGAGTATCAGCGGTCGAACAAGTATGCTAGAAATCATGAAAAAAGACGGAGAATTAGCCAGAAGCAGGCTGGAGACTCAAATATTAAGCGAAATCGAATTAAAAGGGAATTACGTGATTGCCACCAGCGAAAATATCATTTTCAATCAAATTAATATTTTAACGCTAAAGAAAAAAGCCAGAACAATTTATCTAAAAGACTATGAATCACCCGATTCCAATAGTAACATCCTACTAAAAGAGCAAAAAATCAATCGATTAAAAGACGATCTGTTTAAGTATTATTCCGACGCCTATATCGAAATCCAGGGCGATACTCCCACCATCATTTCGGAAAACATCTATGATTTTTTGAAAAATTCAACCTCCTCTAAAATAATTTGACCCAGTTGTAAAAAGTTGTGTCTGTGCTAAATTAAAAGTAGCGCAGTATTATTTTTAAAAAGACAGAGACAGAGAAACAAACAAACAAATAAAGAAAATAAA
>WJJX01000038.1 GCA_014729445.1 Candidatus Moraniibacteriota bacterium
CTCGAGAATTAACTATGGAATTTGGGAGAATTATGCGGTGGGTTTTTTCTTTATTTCGCTTTTTCTTTTGATTTTGGTTTTGATTTTTGGAACCGAAGTCAATAACACCAAGGGCTGGTTTATGATTTTTGATTTCGGAATTCAGCCGGCGGAAATCGCCAAAGTGGCTTTCATAATCCTTTTGGCAAAATATTTTTCCAGAATAAAAGTCAACGATAAAAGCTTTAGACATTTAATAGTCTCCGGAGTTTATTGCGCTTTACCGGTTTTTTTAATTATTCTTCAGCCCGATTACGGTTCGGCCTTGGTTTTTATCTTTATTTGGTTGATTATTCTTTTGCATTGGGGGCTGAAAAGGAATCAATTCTTGGTTTTAGCTATTTTGGGGGTATTGATTTCGATCTTTAGCTGGTTTGTACTGTTTACTCCCCGGCAAAAGGATCTTATTTTGACGGCCTTTGATCCGGCAAGAGATCCGGCGGGAACGGGTTATCACGTTCTTCAGTCCATGACGGCTATTGGATCGGGAAGAATTTACGGAAAAGGTCTGGGTGCCGGCTCTCAGTCCCAGCTCCATTTTTTGCCGGAAGTGCACACCGATTTTATTTTTTCCGCTATAGCCGAGGAACTGGGATTTTTAGGAGTCCTGGCTTTGATGCTGGGTTTTATCTTTTTGTTTTTCGAAATGTTTAGAATAGCCAGAAACAGCGCTGATAATTTTGGCCGTTTTCTGGTCGAGGGGACTATGGCCATGTTTTTTGTTCAATTTATGGTCAATGTCGGCATGAACCTGGGAATGTTTCCGGTGGTCGGACTCCCGCTGCCTTTGGTTTCTTACGGGGGAAGCTCGCTTATAATGACTTTTCTCCTGCTTGGAATTATCACTAATATTCACGCTACCGGCAATGAATTGAAAGGTTTTGAAAAAATAGAAGAGCTGGATGTCACTTCTCAGGTTGATTTTTTGTATGAGTGATTGGCCGGCATGGCATTTGAGCGATTTTTATAAAACACCCACCGTTTTTCTCACCTCAATCATTTTTTTGTTTGCCAGAGTCTTTGCCTTTTTAGCCCCCAGAGTCAGGACTTCGGCTACATAATTATTGTCAATTTTTGAATATTTTTCCTGATAATCTTTCAGAAAATCACAAACACGGTCGGCAACTGCTTTTTTAAATTCACCGTAGCCGAAATTCGCAAATTCCTTTTCCGCCTCCTTTAATTTTTTATTGGATAATAAAGAATAAATTGTCAAAAGGTTAGTTATTCCAGGCTTTTTAGCGCTTGCTTTGATCTGGTCTCCCGAGTCGGTCGTCGCTTTCATGATTTTTTCTCGAGCCAAATCGATCGAATCGTTCAGAGCAATATAGTTATATTTGCTTTTGGCCGATTTACTCATTTTTTTAGTGGGATCATCAAGGCCCATAATTTTTCCGCCTTCCTCTTTCTTTTTGATTAAGGCTTTGGGAACAGTAAAAGTTTTGGTTTTATATCGCTCATTAAAACGTCTAGCCAAGGTTCTGGCAAGCTCCAAATGCTGTTTTTGATCCTCTCCCACCGGAACCACATCAATGTCGTAGAGCAAAATATCCGCCGCCTGCAAAATCGGATAACTAAACAAGCCGACATTAATGTTTTCCTTGTTTTGCTTAGATTTATCCTTAAACTGGGTCATTCTTTCAGCCTCGCCGAATTGGGTCAAAGTAGTTAGAATCCAGCAAAGCTCGGTATGTTCGCTTATTGTTGATTGAACAAAAAAAGTTATTTTTTTCGGATCCATTCCGGCGGCCAGGAAGTGTTTAGCCACCGAAATAATACTCTCTTTAAGTTCCTTGGGCTGCCTTTTAATTGTCAAGGCATGCAAGTCAACGATAAATAAAAAGGACTCATATTCCCTTTGAAGACTCAAAGCGTTTTGTATCATCCCCAAATAATTTCCCAAATGAATATTGCCTGTCGGCTGGATGCCGGAAATTAACCTTTTTTTCATCTTCTTTGAATTTATTTATATCTATGATACTATATCAAAGAAATTGATCAGTCAAAATAAAACAAACAAACAAACAAATCAATGAAAAAACAAACATTAATCTTACTGTTAACTTTGTTAACCTTCCCGGCCCTGGCCTTAGCCAAAGACCCAACCGCCAAACATGAATATTTAGGATTGATTCATTCTCCAATGGTTGATCCAAATGACAAGCCGTTTTTTTTGGAAAGTCCGCTTTATGTTGCTATTGATTCAAATGATAATGTATATGTGTCGGGAGGTAACGGGAACAAGAATGTGCATAAATTTGATTCTGATGGGAATTTTATTGGATATTTTGGCAAAGAAGGTTCCGGTGATGGAGAATTTAATTATCCAAGAGGCATCGCGGTGGATGGAAATGATTTTATTTATGTGACGGATTTAAGCACTGCCCGGGTTCAGAAATTTGACAGTGATGGAAACTTTATAGCCAAGTGGGGAAGCAGTGGCAGCGGAGACGGACAGTTTAATGGGCCGAGTGGAATAACAGTAGACGGTTTAAACAATGTCTATGTTGCGGATACAAGTAACCATCGGGTTCAGAAATTTGACAGTGATGGAAATTTTTTGACCAAATGGGGAAGTCCTGGGAATGGTGATGGTCAGTTTAACAGACCTTCGGATATTTATATTGACAGTAGTGGAAATGTTTATGTGACTGATTGGTATAATTATCGGATTCAGAAATTTGATTCAGATGGAAATTTTTTGGCAAAGTACGGGATTCAGGGATATGGTGATGGAGAATTTACAGGGCCGGTAAGTCTTGATGGGAACTCTGAAGGCAAAATTTATGTGATTGATACTGCTGCAATAAGCACTGCTTTTAATAGAGTTCAAGTTTTTGATTCTTCACTGAATTATTTATTTAAAATGTATAATCCGGCGGTAGGATCCGACGATGGGCAGTATAGTCCGTTTTCTGTGGCTTTTGATTCGCTTGGAAATTATTATATTGCGGATATAAATAACTCTAATTATGATCGTCAGATAGAAAAATTTGACAGTGATGGAAACTTTTTGACCAAATGGGGAAGTTATGGGAATGGTGATGGTCAGTTTACTCAGATTAAAGACTTGGTAGTTGATTTGGATGGGAATGTTTATGTAGTTGGTTCGAGTACTTATACGGTGCAAAAATTTGACAGTGATGGAAATTTGTTAACTAAGTGGGGAGAAGTCGGCAGCGGCGATGGACAGCTTAGTTCTCCCGAAGCTATTGATATTGATTCGATGGGTTATATTTATGTGGCTGATCATGGCAATGCTCGAGTGCAAAAGTTTGACAGTGATGGAAATTTTGTTGCCAAGTGGGGAGAATGGGGGACGGGAAGTGGACAGTTTGGTTCTCTGGAGGATCTGGCCTTGGATTCAGAGGGAAATGTTTATGTGGTTGATTGGAGTAATTACAAAATATTAAAGTTTGATAATGATGGAAATTTTATTTTGGAATGGGGGACTAACGGAAGCAGTCCGGGAGAGTTCGGTTATATAGATGGAATCGCTGTGGATGAGTCAGACAATGTTTATGTGGCCGACTATGACAACTTAAGAGTTTCTAAATTTGATAGTAGCGGAAATTTTTTGACTGAATTTAAGAATGAAGATTATCAAATTCACGGTGAAATGACAGGGTTAAAAAAAATTAAATTTGGACCAGGGAACAAGATGTATGTTGTTGATAGGTATAAGTTAATTGTTTTTGGCGACACCGAAAGCCCAACCACCGGTTCGGTCTCCGCCGACCCCGACACCTACGATCAAACTACCAAAAAAATCACTCTTAGCTTAAGCGCCAGCGACACACTTTCAAACATCGCACAAGTCTTAATCAGCTAAGATCCAAGCTTTAGCGGAGCAAGCTGGCAGACTTTTGCCGATACCGTGGAATATACTCTTTCCGACGGCGGAGGCGAAAAAACGGTTTATGTAAAATACAAAGACAGCGCCGGCAACGAATCTACAAGTTATTCCACCACTTTTTCTGTTACGGTCAGCGAAACTTCGGATTCGACAACGACAACAACATCCACCATTAATATCAACGGAACTCTCTATCGTTCCACTCATACTCAAAAAACCAAACATGCTTTTCAAAAAGAGGATCAAAGAAAAATTTGCGTCTATACCAAAGGCGGAACCAAAAAGGACTGCGATCGAAGCGACGACAAAGCAAAGTTCACCCTGGAAGGATTAGAT
This sequence comes from Candidatus Moraniibacteriota bacterium, assembly GCA_014729445.1. Lineage (GTDB taxonomy): Bacteria > Patescibacteriota > Minisyncoccia > CAIUEV01 > JAHKAQ01 > WJJX01. The sequence continues at coordinate 4,232 of WJJX01000038.1, forward strand.
GAAGGTGGTACTTACATTCTTTATTCATCCAGCAAAAAGAAAGTTTCCAAAAGATACTTCTATGAAAGAATGTACCTATATAAAAAGAAATACGAAAAAACTTTTGGCAAAGACTGGATCAAGAAATTCAAGTCAAAGTATAGAATCAAGAAGAAGAAAGACAATAATTACAAAACCGATCTAACCTATTACAGAAAGTATAAAGCCAAGAGAAAAATCACCGCCGATTCGGCAAAGAAATACAGAGTCTATATGAAATAATTGCCTTTTGTCCTTTTTTAGGCTATTATCAGAAACAAATGAAATGAAGGTTGTTAATTCTTTTAACAAAACCTAAAGATTATCACAATAAAATCTAAATATTTATCAAAAAAATTATGTCAAAATCAATCAAAATTTTAATCGGAGTTTTGGCGGTAGTTATAGTACTGGCTGCAACGGGGGTAGCCGTTTATTTTAAGTGGCATCTGCCCAAGATCACCCATGATTATTTGCAGCAAGTGGAGCCGAAATTCGAGGAAGTCGCCACAGAAAGCGAAAACCTTGAAGTAGAAGACGATATGGATCAGGATTATGAGGATCCAGAGGCTTTGATGGAAGAACTGGATAGAGTTATGGAGGAAGTGGAGGAATTTGAGAATAAAGTTAAAGAGGCCAAGGAGGGAGCCAAAGGGTCTCCAATGACCGCTAAAATGCTGGAAAGAAATCTAATTGATTATTACGACAAAGTTATGGAAGTGACCTTGCAGCAGAAGGAAGCGCTCGAGGATTTAGATGATTTCATGGCAGTTCTTGTTGACAATATGAAGATATTTGATGAAATAAGCGCTCTTGAGAGCGAGATGGGCCAATTGCACACTATGGAGGAATTTGAAATGGCTGCCACTAAACTTGAGGAACTGGGAACAAAATTGGAAGGAATCGGCGATGAATTCAATAGCCTTTCAATCGAAAATGAAGAAATTAAAAAGTTTAACGAAGGAATGGGAAAGGCCATGACCAGACTGGGAGGGCTTTACAAAAGATTGAGTGTGGTTTTCGAAACCATTGTAGACCTCGGAAAAAGCGGATCCTCAGCCCAAATTGAAGAAACCGAAGCCGAAATAGATCAAATTTCCAAAGACCTTACAACTACTATGAATGAATTCCAAGAGGAAATGGCCGCTCTTGACGATCTGGATAAGGTTTTTAAAGCCAACGTCGACGAAATGCAAGACAAAGAGGATGAAGTAAGGATGAAGATGCAGGAATTAAAAGCTAAATATTAAAATTTTTCAAGCTCAAAATAAAGGCTAAAACACCCGCCCGGCGGGTGTTTTAATTTTAAAAAAACTGGATTAATTCATCGGGTTGAAAAGCCGGAAAATATTAATTTAGAGTTCAAGCATCTAGCAACGTGTTGAAGATTGTATTTTACATTAAACTAAAGCCCCTTAAAAATATTCAAATAACCTATCCATAAAGTCAAATTAAAGACTTGCTATTAGAAAATAAAATGTTAATATAATTAAACAAATTTTATTTTGTCGAATAAAATAAAAAAGCAATTCAAAAACAAAACATGAAGCATTTTTTGGGAGGGAGGGAGTTTTTTTTAAAAAACAAATCTAAGTTCTCGCTTTTGATTATCGCTTTTTTGACGGCTTTGTTAGGTTCGATTTTATTTAAATTTGACTTTTTTGTTAATTGGCGTGAAAAGATTAGCGACAGCCTCTTCGTCTCTCAAAAGGTGGACTCGCCTATAGTCATCCTTTCAATCGACAATCGAAGCCTTAAGGCTTTGGGAAGATGGCCCTGGGACAGAAAGATACACGCAGAGATAATTGATAATTTAAAAAAAAACAAGGCCGCCGTTGTTGGTTACGACGTCAATTTTCCTGAAGTTTCGGACGAAATTTCAGATAAGGCCTTAAGCGAAAGTCTTAAAAAAGCTGATAACGTTTTTCTGCCGATAGAAGTTGAATACATTGTTCAACAAGGTGAAGCAAAAAGCTTAAACGAGTTAAAACCGATTGCAATTTTAGCTGATTCGGCTAAAAATCTGGGCTTAACCAACATTCATCCGGATCAAGACGGCGTTATCAGAAAAGTTCCCATTTTTATCGAGGAGGATGAAGGTTTTAGATTTAAGGCTCTCTCCTTTCAGCTGGTTGACGAATATCTTAAAAAAAATCCCGAAATTAATTTAAAAGAGATATCTTTTAAACAGTTAATGAGAATAAACTACGAGGGACCGCCGGGCAGTTTTAAAACAATCTCGGCTTTTGATCTTTTGCAGGGAAAGGTTCCAAGACAGGAATTGGAAAATAAAATAGTTTTAGTTGGAGCCACCGCTTCCGATCTTCATGACGAATATATGACGCCCGTATCTAACGGCAAACCAATGAGCGGAGTGGAAATTATAGCCAATCAAATAAATACTATCTTAAATTCCAATTATCTTTATCTAATTGCGGATTTATACCAAATTATGATTTTTTTTGGCTTGAGCCTTGTAATTGGCGTTTTATTTATTCGTTTTAAAGTGATTATTGCCATATTTCTTTCTTTGATCCTATTTTCGGCTTATTTTTTGACGGCTTTAATCGTTTTTGATTACGGATGGATTTTGGATTTGTTTTATCCTTTGGTTATAACTTCTATGATTGTATTTTTATTGACTTTAAATAGATTCTTCAACGAGGAGAGTGAAAAAAAATATATTCGAAAAGTCTTCTCTCAATATGTTTCCAAAGACGTAATCAACGAACTATTGGTTGATCCCAAAAAGGTTCGACTTGGCGGCCGGGAAGAGGAGCTCACTATGCTTTTCAGTGATGTGAGAGATTTTACCAAAATTTCGGAAAAACTTTCTCCTAAACAGCTTACCGATCTGTTAAACAAATATTTCAATCAAATGACCGAGACTATAATTCAATATCGGGGAGTTTTGGATAAATATATCGGCGACGCCATAATGGCTTTTTGGGGAGCTCCGCTTTTTGAAAAAAAGCATGCTTATTATGCCTGCAAAGCGGCTCTTTTAATGATCAAAAAACTGGATTCGAAAAAGTCGGAGTGGGAAAGGGACTATCAAGTTAAGTTAAATATCGGGATTGGGATTAATTCAGGCAAAGTAGTGGTTGGCAATATGGGGTCGAACAAAAG
>WJJX01000001.1 GCA_014729445.1 Candidatus Moraniibacteriota bacterium
CAACAAACCCAAAAGCATCAACCGACCGGCGGCGGCGGCCACCTGTATTTTAAAAAGACGCTTTCTGAAAAATTTAGCTTTTGAAAAAACCTTTTTAGTTACAGTCTATCTGACCGTATTTAACCTGTTCCTACTGGTTGATTTATATTTGCTTAAATCCATAAATCCAATCGGAGAGCTAATCGAAAACAGTTTTCTTTTTAGAAACGATATCAAAATTTTATTTATAGCTCTAATCGGGCTGCCATTTGTAATAACAATTCTTTATTATATAGTTATCACCCTTAACAACTTGTTCAATGGTTCAAGATATAATCAAATAATCAAAATCAGAAACGAAATTTTCGACAAAAACAAAAATCTTCAATCGTATTTTTAAAAACCCACTTCAGACAGTCTTTCTCGCAACACAATAAAGATTTACTTTCTCCTTTTTTCTTAAAGTATAACCGCTGTCTAGAATTTCCAAATTCGATGCTTGCAAAAAATCTTGCAGCTCTTTGTTTTCCCATCGATACAAAAACCTCTCAAAAACAAACTTCTGCCTCTGATCTTTAAAAACGGAAAAACCCTGTTTTTTATCGCCCAGGTATTTCTTAAATCGCCTCAAATTAAGATTCCAGACCGTAATTATCAACACCCCGTTTTCTCTAAGCAGCATTACCAATCTTTCCAAAATTTTCTTTCGCTTTTCGCCTAAAGGAAAATGATGAAAAACGCCAATTGAAAAAACAACATCGAAACTGTTTAGTTCAAACTTTCGATAATCCCTGAAAAAAACATCAATTTTTCTGAAATTACCTCCAGGATATTTCCGTTTTGCCAGTTTGATTAGTCGCTCGGAAACATCCACTCCCCAATAATCGACTCCGAAACCCGAAAGAAGCTGAATCAATCTTCCGTTTCCGCATCCAAAATCCAAAACCTTATCGCCTTTTTTTAAATACGACTTAAAAATCCACAAGTCGCTCCAAAGAAACTTCCTGGTTTTTGAAAAATATTGCGCCCCTAAATCGTAATTCGCTTGGCTGAATTTATAAATAGCTGATTCCTGCATAAAATTAAATCTAAAAATCAATAACTTATAGCCACTTTTACATAAAAACAATAAAATGTATACCCTCAAGCGAATCCTTATAGCCTTCTCTTGCCCTTACCGACAGATGTATTAAAGTAATGCTTAAAGCAACCGCTTTAAATTCAATCATGCAAAAAGCTATCCAAAACCTAATCACCCAAGCCCTTAAAGAAAAAATATTCGACGAAGAGGGCTTGAAAAAATTAAAGCGAAAAACCGCTAAAAAGTTTAAAGTTCCTTTTCCTCGGAACGAGGAAATCAGAAAAATTTATTTTAAACTAATAAAAAACAAAAAAATCAAACGCTCTAAACAATTCGAAAACCTAATAATGCTCAAAAAAAGCAGATCCTTGTCCGGAGTATCGGTGGTAGCCGTATTAACCAAAAACCATCCCTGCCAAAACAACTGCCTTTACTGCCCGACCGAAACAAAGATGCCCAAAAGCTATTTATCCAACGAACCAGCGGTCATGCGCGCCATTAGACTCAAATTCGATCCCTACAGCCAAACCCAAAAAAGAATTTACGTTCTGGAATCAAACGGCCACGACGCTTCCAAAATCGAGCTTATAATAATGGGCGGGACCTTCTCGCATCTGCCTGAAAAATATCAATACTGGTTTGTTTTAAACTGTTTTAAAGCCTGCAACGATTCTTTGGACCAAAAAGCTTATCCTTGGAATCTAAGCTTAAAAAAAATAAAAAAACTCTTAACCAAAGAAAAGAAAAAAAATCAAAATGCCAAACATCGAATCGTCGGCCTGACTTTGGAAACCCGACCGGACACTCTAAATTTAGAAGAACTTTTAAAATATCGAGAGCTTGGATCAACGCGGGTTGAAATCGGGGTTCAATCAATTTACGACGATATTCTTAGAAAAAATAATCGCGGCCACTCGGTAAAAACCACTATTAAAGCAACGAAACTCTTAAAATACCTGGGCTTTAAAATTAATTATCACATAATGCCGGGACTTTACGGTTCAACCCCCAAAAAAGATTTGCAAATGTTTCAATCATTATTTAAAAATCCCCATTTTAAACCGGATATGCTTAAAATTTATCCCTGTGTCGTAACCGAAAACTCAGAGCTATACAACTTATACTTGAAAAAAAAATACAAACCCTGCACCAACAAATCGCTTAAAAAACTGCTTGTTAAAATCAAAAAAATCGTCCCCCGCTATGTTAGAATAACCCGTCTTATAAGAGACATCCCCACCAACTCGATTATCGCGGGGCCGAACATTCCAAATCTAAGAGATTTACTTAAACGGGAAAACACCCCATGTTCCTGTATCCGCTGTCGTGAAATAGCTAGAAACAAACCGCAAAATAAAAAAGAAAAAATAATTTTACAAAGAACCGATTATATCGCCTCCAAAGGCAGGGAGATTTTTTTGGAATTCGTCGGCCAAAAAACGAATTATCTGCATGCCTTTCTCCGCCTTAGAATAAACGATGAAAAAAACCCGCTAAAAGAACTTAGAAACTGCTCTATAATCAGAGAAGTCCATTCTTACGGACTCGCCACTCCTATCGGAAAAAGGATTAAAAGGAGCTCTCAACATAAGGGATACGGCAAAAAATTAATCCGGGAAGCCGAAAAAATAACGCGAAAAGAATTTAAAATCAATAGAATAGCGGTTATCGCCGCCGAAGGTACAAAAAATTATTATCAAAAATTTCAATTCAAGACTCGCCAATTTTATATGCTTAAAAATCTATCCGATTAATCCCCCTTGCACTCCAACAACTGGCTTTCCAATTCATAAATCCTGTTTTGCAACTCCTGAACCGAGCTTCTCTCCTCATACAACACAGAATTATATTTATAATCATTTTTTTCCATATAAGAAATACCAAACAACACAAAAACGTAAAGAAAAATTATAATAACAATAAGAATTTTATAAAATTGATTGCTGGTGTTCAATTTGGAGACTTTTTTGGTTTTCTTTTTCTTTTTTTTCTTTTTTTTGACCATAATTCATATTTTTAATAATTAATTAATCTTGAGCAATAAAATAATCCGTTCATTCAGTCAAAAAGAAAGCTTCGATTAAAAAAACCGAACAAAACAAAAGCGCCCCGTCCCACCAGGTCAAAATCCGAAAACCCTGCATCAATAAAATCCCGATAAAAAAAATAGAAAGCCAGATAGCCTGCCTAAAAGACAAACCGATTAGAACAAACAACAGTTCGTTATTCAAAAATTTCTGCCTCAATTTAAAACCGGACAGGGTAAATATTCCAACCAAAGAAAAAAACAAAGTTGCATAAAACAAAAAAAAACCTATAAATCCACTTTTAAAAGGATCGACATAATAAACCACCATCATCCAAGAGATAAACGCCACAAAAGTAGCTAGAAACATTATATTCAAATATGACTTTAGAGTCATTTCTGTAATATTTTAATTTTTTATAATCCCATTTAAGAAAACTTTTATTTTCTATTTTTGTGTTTTTTCAATACTTTAAGTTTAATCAATTCTCTCTTAAGTCGATTAGAGGCTTCGAGAAATTTAATCTCTGAAGTTGTTTTTCTCTCTTCCATTGCTTTTTTAGCTTCCTCAGTGGCTTTCAAAATCAACTCCTCGTCCAAATCTTCAGCTTTTGAGGCCATATCGGCAAAAACCCTAACACTATTATCATCCACTTCTAAAAAACCGTCATCTACCGCTAAAAAACAAAAGTCGCCTTCGTTTTTTTTGGTTATACAAATTTCTCCCGGCACGATCACGCCCACTAAAGATTCATGATTGGGAAGTATCGTAATCTGACCGACTAAAGTCGGTAAAGTTACTTTGCTTATCACATCTTCATAAACAATTTTCTCCGGAGTTACTATTTTAAAATTGATTTCATTAAAACCTTTAGTCATTCAATACTTGTTAAAAACTACTAATGCTAATTTAAACTTTATCCAACTTCAATATAACTCAAATTTTCGATTATATCAAGCATTAACGCCTTTAAAAGCCCGCCCGAATAGAATAAACTTTATTTATCCTGCAAAGTTTGCTCAAAAATTTTTATCGTCTCTAAAGCGGTTTTCCTCCAAGAAAAATCCACAGCCCGCGATTTGCCTTTTTTTGCCAATTCCCTCATTAAATCCTCATCCTTTAAAAGTTTAATCAACTTCTTGGAAAGATTGAGATAACTTCGATCATCGAAAAATTCCACGGCATCCCCACCCACCTCAATCAGGCTCGAATTTTTAGCACAAATTACCGGCTTGGCGCAAGCCATCGCCTCGACTACGGGAATCCCGAATCCCTCATAAAAACTTGGGAAAACAAAAATTTTCGAACCTCCTATTAAAAAAGGCAGCTCCCTGGTTTTATAATGACCGGTAAAAATAATTTCATCCCTGTATTTGCTTCTAGCCACCTCTTCAAAAATCGGCTTATAAAGCCAGGCTCTGGCTCCGGCAATCACCAATTTAATATCCTTATTCTTCTTGTCATAAGCAAAATAATCTTTAACTCTATCAAAGGCTTTAACTAAACTCGTAACATTCTTTCTGGGCTGTAAAGCTCCGGCGTATAATATATAATCCTGCTTTAATTTGTATTTACGTTTAACCTCGGCCACCTTATCTTTATTGGAGGCATTTTCTAAATTAAACAACTCTTTTTTATAACCATGATAAACAACCGAAATATCATTGGGGGACCTTTCATAAAAACGGATGATGTCTTTTCTAGTATTTTGCGAAACCGCGATAATTTTATAAGCTCTTCTAATCGCCAGTCCGCTAAACAAAGTTAATAAAATTCGATCCTTTAAATTAAAATATCGGGGAAAGATTTTAAAAGCCAGATCGTGGATGGTAACGACAAATTTAGTTTGTTTGGGTTTCAAAAAAGGAACCGTCTGCAAAGGCATCCACAAAATATCAGGCCTGTCTTTAAACAGCAAAAAAGGCAACTTGAGCTGAGTCCAGAAAAAGGGAAAAGTCGAGGTAATAATTCTATAATTAGGGTAAATTTTAAATTTTAACTGCGGGTTCAATTCACCCTTTAAATAAATATAATACAAATTATCTTTATCGTATTTCCCTAATTTGTCTAAAACATTCTTAATATAAATTCTGGTTCCATCAACTCTGTCGTAACATAAATCAGCGGCATCGATCGCTATTTTCCTTTTTTTCTTTGAAGATTTCACCTTTTTCGCTTTTCCCAACATATTAAAATTTACTTATTTTCACTTCTCTTTATTATTTTTTTAATCCGCGTTTTCAATTCTCCATCGTAAATTTTTACCTCCAATACGTCGTCAACCAAAAGTCGGTCAACCGACTTAATCACCTCTTCCCCCTTCATAACAATACTGTAACCCAATTTTAACTGTCTTCTGGGATCATTATTTAAAATAGCACTTTCAGCTCTTTGGACAAAATCAACCCTGTCTTTAAGGTTGGCCTCAAATGTTTTTTCTAAAATATCCTGATTAATCTTCAAATTTTCCTGCTCCTGTTTAATCCGATAACTTAACTTTTCAAAACCTCTCTTAATGGTATCTTCATAATTCCTAAAATTTTCCAAAATCCTAAGAAAACTGCTTTTCAAAGCGTTAGCATATTCATTAACCCAAACATATTTTTGATTTAGCATATAATCAAATTCATTTAAGATAATGTTTTCCCATCTGGCAACTTTTTCCCTGGTTTTAGACCAATTTTCGCTAAGCTTTTTAGCGGCGGCAGTCGGAGTGGAAGCCCTAAAATCACTTACCAAATCGGCAATCGTTACATCGCCTTCATGACCAACCCCGCAGATTACCGGAATCTTGGAAGCCCTGATTTTTCTGGCCAACTCCTCATTATTAAAAGCCTGCAGACTTTCCCAGCTGCCTCCCCCTCTGATAAGAACAACTGCGTCAAAAAAAGAAGATCTTTTGTTAATCAGCTCCAGAGCTCTTATTAAATCAAAAACCGCCCTTTGGCCCTCGACTCTCGCGTCAACAAATTCTATCTTAAACCCGAAGTTACCGATATTCATATTAAAATCATTAATCGCCTCTCCATGTCTTGAAGTAATAAGAGCGATTTTTTCCGGAAAAAAAGGGACTTCTTTTTTAATTTCGGCTTCAAACAAACCTTCCCTTTCCAATTTCTTTTTCAATTCCTCAAAAGCCTTCATCAGCGCTCCCTCTCCCACCAGCTCTATCGACTTGACTTGAAAACTTACACTGCCGGTACGTTTAAAAATCTGCATAAATCCGTCCACCACAAGCTCCAGACCCTCTTCAATTTCAACTCCGCAAACCTTGATCACATTCGCCCAAACAAAGCAGTTCATAGTACTGTCAAGCGTTGAATCCTTTAAAGTAAAAAAAGAGTAATTTCCTCTATGCTGCACTTTTCCCACTTCGCCTTTTACTCGAACTTGAATATTCTCCAGATTGTCGTTAACCAGATTCAAGAACTGCCCCACTGAAAAAACCTTTTCCTTCTTTTCTTTTTTTTCTTTTTCGCCTTTCTTTTCTATTAAGACTCTATATCGTTTGTTCTTTTTGGGAACTGGTTTTTTTTTCTTTGTCTTTTGCTTTATCTTTATCTTGGTCTTTCTATCGACCGCCTCCTTTTCTTTAAAACTCGATTCAAATAAAGGCAAAACCTGATTTCCATCGCTCTTCTTTTTGGGCATAAAGATTTAATAAATTCAAACTTATAACTCCTTTAGCTTAACAAATTTTAAAAAATTAAAAAACTCTCTCAAGCCCGGCCAGATTTTATTTAAACTTAAGCCCGTTTTAAAAAAATCAAAATCTTTGTTTAAATAAACGATAACTTCTAAAAGGATATTTATTGATATACTCTTTTCTTCCAGTCCAGGGATCTATAATATAACGTTTGCCGTTTTCTATAATTCTTAAAACAAAATGCTGGCTTCTTCCCATCCAAACCTCCTTAATGCTTGGAGAATAGGTCGGCATATGATTAATATCGTAATCCCTGCCGTTATAATCCAATCCCAAGGCTTTAGCCGCCTGAGGACTTTTTACCAGATCTTTATAAAACCCGCCATTATTTTTTAAAATTTCATTGACTTCATCCGGTCTTTTATGCACCATCATCCCAAGAGATGTTATAAAACAGCCATGAGTTCCAATAGTCGTACGCCCGAATCCCAATCTGAGATTTTTCCACCTGGGATCTCTCTGCCAAAAAATCGAATATTCCTTTTTGTTATCTTCCAAAACCAGATACTGAATCAACTCGTTCTCCGGGATTTTATATTTTCTGTTTTTATATACAAAGGTCACGTAATCCATGGTTATATTTAAAGTTTAAACTCAAACAAATTCTTACTGATTTCTCAAACTGCTAAAACCTAAGATCGCCAGCCCCACAAAAATTATGGCGCTTAAATTTTCCTTGACAATATCTAAAATACCGCTTCTAAATTTTTGATTTCCGATCATCTCGCCGACAAAAATAATCGTAATAGCCAATAAAATAATCACCGCGATCAAAAAAACCACATAAAGCAGCATTATTTTTAAATTATTGCGATGAAAATAATAATTACCCTGCGATTTTTCCATTTCACCCACCGAATCGATAAAGTCTTTGGTTTCATTAATCTCGTCTGTTTCCAATTTTATACCGCTGATTTTCCTCTCCATTAATTTAAACCTAAAAATAATCTAATTTTTTATTAACCTTTCCTGTTCCCTGTGAGAAGACTATTGGCTCTAAGCGCCACAATTTCCTTAGGAACCGCAAAAAATCTGGCAATCTCGTCCAAAGTTCTGCTGGAATGCCACTTTTCCAAAAAAGTATATTCCGGAAGCAGGATATCCATTGCGAACTTATAAGCCTCAAGAAACCTTTCATCCACATTGCCTTTTGTGTCAAAAGGCGCCACCGCCGCCTCCAAATTTTTGCTTATGTCTATCTTCTCTTGAATTTTATAGTCGAACATCAAAAAAAGCCCTATTTCATGGGCAATCGTATATCGCTGGCGAGGCGGAGAATGGTTGGCGTTTACATAAATAATATATTTCTGATTTTCCTTTCGAATTGTACCGGACTCAAAATCAAGCAGATCCTTGGATTCAAAAACCTGCAAACCCAAATCTTTAGCCAAAGCGATAACCGGCAGGGGTATAACATTAAGATATTTGTCTTTGAGCGGTTGAATTAATTTGTTTAGAGCTTCCATTTCTAATCCTCCTTATAATTTTTATATCCCTCCTTTCTAGCACATTTTTTCTTTTTTTCAAATAGCGTTAGCTTTTTCTACCGCAACACTTTTTATACTTCCTGCCGCTGCCGCAGGGACAAGCCTCGTTTCGACCCACTTTTTTCTCTTTTATCGCAGCCCGCTCTGCTCCCTCTCCTCTATTAAAAGAAGCATTAAACAGAAGGCTGTCGCGATCATCTGAAGGACCGCCGCTTAAATTAAAATCAGCCGGCTTATTAGCCTCCTTGGCCGCCTCTTTAATCTCTTGCGGCTCATCGTCCTGATTCTTTTTTTTAACCTGAATATTTACTTTAAACAAAGACTCCACCACCTGAAGTCGAATATTGGCCAGCAAGTCCTGATACATTTCATAGCCTTCTCTCTTGTACTCGATAAGCGGATCCCGCTGACCGTAACCGCGAAGACCCACTCCCTCTCTCAAAAACTGCATATTATCAAGATGTTCGACCCATAATTGATCGATTGTTCTTAACATAATCACTTTTTCAACCTTTCTTAAAGCCTGTTGCCCCGCTTCCTTTTCCTTTTGATTATAATTGGCTACGGCATATTCGACAACCTTTTTCATCAAAGCTTTTCTTCTCTCTTTTTTATCCAGCTTATGATCGTTTTGAATTTTCCTTAATTCCTCCTCGAATTGAGAATCAGCCTTAAACAAAGAATTGGCGTATTCGTAAATTTCTTTTATGTTCCATTTATCCACCACTTCGCCCTGAGTATGCGAAGCCACAATGTCTTTAATCAACAATTTAATCATTCTGACGACTTCTTTGGCATCGTACAAATCAAGTAAAATTCTTCTCCTTCTTTGATAAATCGCTTCTCTTTGTCGATTTATCACATCATCGTACTCCAGAACATGTTTTCGAATATCAAAATTAAACCCTTCAATCTTTTTTTGAGCGCTTTCGATTTGTCTGGAGATCATTTTATTTTCAATCACCTGATTATCGGGCAAACCAAATCTATCCATCAAGGCTTTAATCTTATCCATAGCAAATCTTCTAACCAGCTCGTCTTCAAGCGAAATATAAAACTGACTCACACCCGGATCGCCCTGCCTTCCGGAACGGCCTCTAAGCTGATTGTCTATTCTTCTGGCTTCGTGACGTTCAGTTCCCACCACATATAACCCTCCCAATTCAGCAACGCCTTTGCCCAGTTTAATGTCAGTTCCTCTTCCAGCCATATTAGTGGATATCGTAACCGCCCCTTTCTGACCGGCCTTAGCGACTATCTGAGCCTCCCTTTCATGATTTTTGGCATTTAAAATTTCATACTCGACTCCGGTTTTATCCAAATATTGAGCCAACCGTTCAGATTTATCGACCGAAACGGTGCCCACCAAAACCGGCTGCCGCTTTTTGTTTCTTTTTTTAATATCCTCCACAATGGCCTCAAATTTAACATGCTCGGTTTTATAAATTCGATCAGCCCTGTCCTCCCTAATCATTTCTTTATGAGTCGGAATAGCGACAATATCCAAACTATAAACTTTGGAAAATTCTTCAGCCGAAGTCATCGCCGTTCCGGTCATTCCCGCCAGTTTTTTGTAAAGCCTAAAAAAATTCTGAAAAGTAATCGTGGCCATGGTCTTGCTTTCTCTTTGAACTTTTACGCCTTCTTTAGCCTCCAGCGCCTGATGAAGACCTTCGGAAAAGCGCCGGCCCGGCATCACTCTTCCGGTAAACTCGTCCACAATCATTATTTCGCCGTCTTTTATCATATACTGCTTATCCCTTTTAAAAATAGCGTGCGCTTTTAAAGCCTGATGCAGATGATGCACATAGCGCATATTGGAACTCTCATACAAATTATCCACTCCCAGCAGTTTTTCCATTTTGGAAATCCCCTTGTCCGTCAAAGAGATCGCCTGCAGTTTTTCATCGATATTATAATCTTTTTCTTTTTCCAGCTTGGGCACTAATGTGGCGAATTTCTGATATAATTGCGCGCTCTCCGTATCCGGAGCCGAAATAATAAGCGGTGTTCTGGCTTCATCAATCAAAATACTATCCACCTCGTCGACAATCGCGAAATTCAAATAATCCTTTTTTAAATCTTGCTTTTTCTGATTGTTGGAAATTTTATCTGTCTTTTTCATCAATTGCTTCTCGAATTTAACCAAATCCTCAACATCTCTGACCTGTTCCATCTGTTTAACATCCAAAACCATGTTATCCCTTAGATAATCAAAACCAAATTCGTTATTGGTGCCATAAGTAATATCGGCGGCGTAGGCTTCCTTTTTGCTGACCTGCCTTAAATTCTCATATTCGATACTGACCTCGTCAACATCCGGATTAACCTTTTTTTCATAAATATAAGCCATACCCTGGCCTTGAATACAACCCACACTTAAACCCAAAAAATCATATACCGCTCCCATCCAGTTGGCGTCTCTTCTTGCCAAATAATCATTAACCGTAATTATGTGCACTCCCTTCCCGTCCAGAGCATTCAAATAAGCGGCATGCACCGAAGACAAGGTTTTTCCCTCCCCGGTTTTCATTTCCGCAATTTTACCCTCATGCAAAACAATCGCTCCCATCAACTGAGTATCATACGCTCTTTGCCCTAAAACTCTCAAAGCGGCCTCCCGACAATTAGCAAAAGCATCCGGCAAAATATCCTCCTTTTTTTCTCCGTTTTTCAAACGCTCCCTTAAATCGTTTGTCTTTTTTTTGATACCCTCATCGTCAAGCGTCTTATACTGCTTTTCTTTTCGATTGACTTTCTCAACGGTTAATTTTAAATTATCCAATACCTTTTTATTGGGATCTATAAACAGACCGGCCACTTTTGAAATAAAATCCATTTGTGTCTTTATTTGTTAAAAAATGCCTTTTTATCCACCTTGATTCAAGGTGAAATTATCAACTAATTGAAGTATTAAACTGCTTTTATTAAAGCTTAAATAAAACTTTATGTAAACTTAAAAATCGCTCAAAAGATCAAAAATCTCTCTAACTTCCCATTCCCCCGCCCTTAAAATCCTGGGCCTTTTCTCGCTCAAATCAACCACTGTCGAAGGTTTGGGCGGCTTCCCAATTCGACCTAATCGACCGGCGTCTATCATCAAATCCGGTTTGTTCTTTAATTTATCATACATAAGCTTAATATCAATTCCCACCACCAAAGACTCCTCACCCGAAAGATTAACACTGGTTGAAACATAAGGCCTTTCAAAATTTTTGGAAATTTCACGAGTCAACCTAAAATCCGGAATCCTGACTCCCACTTTTCCCTCCTCTGAAACAACCTCGCTGGATAATTTATTGCGGCCCTTAAAAACAAAAGTAAACCTGCCCGGCAAAAACTTGGCAACAATTTTCTTGTCCTTTTCACTCAAATAAACATATTCATCCATCATCTCAAGATCCCTCATAATCACCGAAAAAGGCTTTTTAGAAGCTCTTTTTTTGATTTTTTTAATTCTTTTTACCGACAAAGTCTTTAAAGCATCACAGCCGATTCCGTACACCGTATCCGTCGGATAAACAAAAACTCCCCCCTCTTCCAGGGTCCTAACCGAAATCTCAACCACTTCCTTCAAATTACTATTATCACTATATAAATCAACAATTCTCAAAAAATTAACTTAAAAATAAAATAACCTCTCCCCCCATACTATCAAACTATCCAAACAATTCAATTCAATTCAACTCCATTCCATTCAAGCAATCCCAATCCCCAAACCAAAACCAAGATCGCTTTACTTTTTCCCAAAAAAATTCTAAAATCAATAATACCGTCCCCAAACGGCATTATTTAAGTTTAACCACCCGGCCCCATCGTCTAGTGGTTAGGACATCAGGTTTTCATCCTGAAAACAGGGGTTCGATTCCCCTTGGGGCTGCATCTTTAAAAAACCGCTTTAAATAGCGGTTTTTAATATTATAGAAATCTAAATTTTATTTAGACTTCTCTCTCATATTACGAATACGCTCAATCCGACTCTCAAATCTTCTATCAATATTAAACGTCTCTAACACTAAACCTAAAACACCCTGTAAAGAAAAATCCTCCATCACCCCAATTCTCCTTGATAATTCCCGAAACCCTTTCTCCATTTCTTCATCATTAATTATCACTTCAGGATGTTTATTAAAAACACGGTAAATCTCTTCCTGATTCGTTGAATCACTCAAATCATTAAACACTTCACTAACAATTCTCCTAACTCTTTCTAAGAGATTTTCATTATCCTCACGAAGAACTCTTTCAACTTCATCTAAATCATCAGACGATATTCTTCCTAACTCCATCAATTCCTTAACATCAGATACATCATAGCTTCTTTCCTCATACATTTTATAATATAATACCCTCGCAGGATGAGAAACATTAATCCCTCGTCTTAAAGTTGTTTGCATCCATTCTTCTGAAAATTTAGCTCCATGAAATCCAATAGGATTTCCTTTATCATTTTTTGCAAGCACATGAACATCAATTACAAACCAATCTCGACTTTCATCTATTTTACCATCCTTATCTATAGCTAATATCACCCCATGTATATTTTCCTTAGCTAAATCAGCAAATTTTCTATGCCCAACTCTCCTAGCAATTCTATCTTTCCCATCTATCTCCGAAAAAAACAAACCATAACCTTTCTTATCTAAATGTTCTTCCAACGCCTTGAGGTCAGCTTCTTCAACAGAAATATCCATATCTTTATGAAGTCCTATATATTCCTCTTTCATCAAAGAAATATTTAAAGAACCATCCAAAACCCATCTCCCTTCAAAACCTTCAAGAGCATCCCCTAAAGCCTCAATATTTCTATCCATTATCTCAATTTCATTTTTTCCAGCTGGTTTTCTCTTAGAATTCTCAACAAACTCCTTTTCAAAATTACCCCAATTAGGTTGCTTCTGTTCCCAATATCTTTCCCTAATCTCAGAAGCCCTCTTTTGTTCAGATGTCATCATGTCTTCTGCTTTTCTAAAATCTGCCTCAGTTGGCTTATATTTCTCAAACATATTTTGATATTTATTTATTATTTCAACTTCAATGTATCAAATATTTTAATTTTATTCTATTCCCACCGCGGTAAACAAAACC
>WJJX01000039.1 GCA_014729445.1 Candidatus Moraniibacteriota bacterium
CCTGCCAACCAAGCTAAAATTAAAAAGAAATCCAGAAAAAAAAGAAGACCCACAGCCGCCGACTATGCCAAACGACAAGCTAAAATCGAAGCTAAAATCAGAAAAAAACCGCTTCGTTCCAGAAAAGGATGG
This sequence comes from Candidatus Moraniibacteriota bacterium, assembly GCA_014729445.1. Lineage (GTDB taxonomy): Bacteria > Patescibacteriota > Minisyncoccia > CAIUEV01 > JAHKAQ01 > WJJX01. The sequence goes on from WJJX01000039.1 coordinate 133, forward strand.
CAGATCAAAGTGGATGAATATAAAAAAATGGAGCCGGAGATCGAAGAACTAATCGAACACGGAAAACAAAGAGGTTTTGTCACCGAATTCGAGATCCTAAGCGTAATGCCGGATATCGAAACCGACATTGAAAAACTGGAAGATCTTTATTCGCGTTTAGAAGAGCTCGGAATTAAAATAATCGATTCGGAAAATTTTCTCGAATCTCCTAGTGCTCCAAGCAATGAAAAAAACAAAAAAAATGAAAAAGATAAAAAAGATAGGATAAACGATCAAAACATCGCAAACATCTATGACGATTCCATCCAGATGTATCTAAAAGAAATCGGAAAAGTCGACCTTTTATCAGCGGAAGAAGAGATCCAATTAGCCAAAAGAATCGAAAAAGGCGATATGAAAGCCAAACAAAGACTTACCGAAGCCAATCTGAGACTAGTCGTCAGTATAGCCAAAAAATACGTCGGAAGATCCCATAATTTAAGTCTGCTGGACCTTATTCAGGAAGGTAATATCGGTCTTTTCAGAGCCGTTGAAAAATTCGATTATCGAAAAGGTTACAAATTTTCAACCTATGCCACTTGGTGGATTAGACAAGCTATAACCAGAGCCTTGGCTGATCAATCCAGAACTATTCGAATACCCGTCCACATGGTTGAAACCATCAATAAATATATTCAAGTAAACCGACGTCTGATTCAAGATCTTGGCAGAGAACCGCTTCCCGAGGAAATCGCCTCCGAAATGGGAATCGATGTCAGCAAAGTCCATCATATCAGAAAAATCTCGCAGGAGACCATATCTCTTGAAACAAAAGTCGGCGACAGCGACGATCCCAACATTCTAAGCGACTTCATTCCGGACGAAGACACCATTATGCCGCATCAGGTCGCGGGCAGAAAACTACTCACTCATCATGTCAAAGAAGTTTTAAAAGATTTATCGCCTCGAGAAAGAACCATTCTTAAAATTAGATTCGGACTCAAAGACGGTGTCACTCACACCCTTGAAGAGGTGGGCCGTAAATTCGGTGTGACCAGAGAAAGAATTAGACAAATCGAAGCCAAAGCCTTGGAAAAGATAAGAGAACATTACGATATCGACAAATTAAAAGACTATTATTAAAATAACCAGCTCCGCTTTCTTTAATTTTACATGAATTTCAAAATTGTTTCTTCCTATAAACCCGCCGGCGATCAGCCAAAAGCTATTCAAGAACTTACCCAATCGATCAAAGAAAAAAATCGATATCAAACACTACTCGGAGTAACCGGATCCGGAAAAACTTACACTATCGCCAATGTAATCGAAAAAATTCAAAAACCCACCTTGGTTATCGCCCACAATAAAACCCTGGCCGCGCAGCTGGTCCAGGAATTTCGAGATTTTTTCCCAAAAAACGCGGTGGAGTATTTTGTGAGTTATTACGATTATTATCAGCCAGAAGCTTATATCCCCACTTCGGACACTTACATCGAAAAAGACGCTTCTATCAACGAGGAAATCGATCGAATGAGAACCTCCGCCACCGAAGCCCTGCTGTCCAGAGAAGATGTAATAATCGTCGCTTCAGTTTCCTGTATTTACGGATTGGGTAATCCTACCAACTATGAAAATTTCACCATTGAAATCAAAAAAAACCACCAACAAAACAGACAAAATCTAATTGAACGATTAATCGATATCGGTTATGAAAGAAGCGAAGATCCCAGACACGGCACTTTTAGAATCCGCGGATCAAGCATTGAAATAACCTCGTCGGTTAAAGATTTAATCTATCGAGTAGAATTCAATCCTGACCAAAGAATAAAATCCATTAAAGAATATACCTCGCTAGCTCACGAATTTATCAGACAACATAATAAACTGAAAATTTTCCCGGCCAGACACTTTATAATAAGCAACCATGAACTTGACTATGCTATTCCTCGAATTAAAGATGAATTAAAACAAAGAGTTAAATTTTTTCTAAAAAACAATTTATATCTGGAAGCGGAACGAATCGAAAGAAGAGTCACCCAGGACATGGCGATGTTAAAAGAATTAGGCTATGTTTCCGGTATCGAAAACTATTCCCGTTACTTAACTCAAAGAAAAGCGGGCGAACCGCCCTACACACTACTCGACTATTTCAAAAAAAACTTTCTAACCGTGATCGACGAATCCCATGTCACCATCCCGCAGATCGGCGGTATGTATTCTGGAGATCTTTCCAGAAAGCAAAACCTGATTAAATACGGATTCAGACTACCGTCGGCTAAAGACAACCGACCGCTAAAATTCGATGAATTTTTAAAAAAAACCAATCAGATGATCTTTGTTTCGGCCACCCCCGGAAAATACGAACAAAAAAACTCCTCTAAAATCGTTGAACAAATCATTCGTCCAACCGGTTTAATAGACCCTAAACTGGAGGTAAGAAACAGCAAAACTCAGGTTAAAGATATAATCGACGAAATAAAAAAAATCAAAACTCCAAACAGAGTACTAATCACCACCCTTACCAAAAAAACGGCTGAAGATCTCTCCGAATACCTGAAAGAAGCTAAGATCAAAGCCTGTTATCTTCACTCCGATATCGATACCATTGAAAGAATTCAAATCATCAACGACTTAAGAAAAGGAAAATATCAGGTACTAGTCGGAGTAAACCTCTTAAGAGAAGGCCTGGACCTGCCCGAAGTTTCGCTGGTGGCTATTCTGGACGCCGACAAAGAGGGTTTTCTTAGAAACGAAACTAGTCTGATCCAAACCATCGGCCGAGCCGCCAGAAACATTCAAGGAAGAGTGATTCTATACCGGGAAAAACTCACCGAATCTCTCAAAAAAGCGATCAAAGAAACCGAACGAAGAAGAAAAATTCAGCTTAAATACAACCAGAAAAATAAAATAAAACCCCAATCCATAACCAAACAAATAAGATCAATCGCCAAACAAAAAGCCAAACCCAAGAATCCCAAAAACCTGCCCCAGGAATATTACGAATTAAACAAAATATCCGACATTAAAAAACACATTAAAAGAAAAGAAAAGGAAATGAAAAAAGCGGCCGAAAACCTGGAATTCGAAAAAGCCGCCTTGATTAGAGATGAAGTTCAAATGCTAAAAAAACTAAATTCTTAATCAAAATGACTTATTTCAATATTACCCCGCTCTTTAGTTTGAAATATCTCGACTTCATAAGCTCTTAACCTCTCAATAACCTCCTTATGCGGATGTCTAAAACGATTTTCCACTCCGGCTGAAATTATCGCCTTTTCAGGCTTTAGAGTTTTCAGCCAAAGTTCACCGGTGGCGGTATTACTCCCATGATGACCAACTTTTAAAACCTTAACCCTGCCTATGCCCGAAAGTTTATCGCGCCTTTTCAAATAATCCAAAACCAATAATTCCCCCTCCTTCTCCAAATCACCGGCAAATAAAAATTTCTCCTGCTTATACTCAGCCAGAAAGACCACGGAGCTATTGTTTAAATTTTTATATTCCAGATCAAAAGAATAAAAAGGATGCAAAATTTGTATCGAAAAATCATCTCCAATTTTGATTTTCTGGCCCCGGATGATTTTTAAAACTGCTGTTTCGGATTCTTGTATCTTAAAGATCAGGTTATTATAAACTTCATCTTCACTATAAATCGCATTATACATAAACAATCCCACCCTAAAATTATTCAAAACATACTCCATTCCGCCATAATGGTCGTCATGCGGATGGGTTAAAATCAAAATATCGATCAGATCATCCCCCTTAGGTAAATACTCCTTCAATTTTTCCTCCAACACAACCGATCTTCCGTCCCCGGCATCGACCAAAATCTGAATGCTGGTCCCCGGAATCGTAATCAAACTGGAATCCCCCTGCCCCACATCCAAATAAACAACCTCAAACTTATCGTTTTGCAAATCTTTTTTTAGGCCCAGCTCCAAGATTAAAACAAAGGCTGTCAAGAATAGATGAAACAACAACAATTTTTTCATTATTTTAAGTTAATTTTTATAAACCTTCCAGATTCAAAAATTTTTAATTAAATCAAAATCTTTTTTCAAATCTTTGTTAAAAAGCAATAAATTAAAAAACAAAAAAATCCAAACAGCCCAAACCAAAAAACTTAGGCTAAAATCCTTTAACAATAAAAAGTCAAAAGCGACAATTTCGTCTAACAAAAAGTTAAAACAATCAAAAATAAAGTTAGTGATCGACACCAACAGATCCAAAAGCCAATCGGAAATATAAAAACAAATTAAGCTTAAAATCAAAAACAGGATCAGAAAAGGAATAATCCAAACAAAAATCAAATTAGAAACAAAAGTGGCCAAACTTAAATAGTCAAAATAATAAAGCAGTAAAGGAAAGGTCGCCAGAAAAACGCATAAAGATCCAATTAAGACCCCCATAGCATAATGAATAAATCTTTTGAAGATAGGATTGATCTTTTCCAAATTAAAAAATTTATGAATCAGACCGGATATGCCGGGATAAAAGTTAATCAAACTAAAGGAGGCTAAAAAAGAAAGCTGTAAACCTATATCATAAAATAATAATCTCGGATTAAAAGCCAAAATAATATTTAAAGCCAGCAAGAGAATTGAATTTTTATACACTCTTCGCCCCAAAAGCGCCCCTAAAGTGTTAAAATTAAACATCAAATAAGCCCTACAAGCCGAGCTTAAAAAACCGATTAAATTCAAATAAAAAAACAACAACAAATTAACAAGCAGAAAAATCCTGAACCTTTTGAAATTCAAGCTGGCCAACAGAAAAGCAATAATATCTATAATAATAGCTATATGCATCCCGGAAATCGCAAAAATATGAGAAATTCCCGCAGAGGAAATACTTTTCTTCAATTGATCATCCATATAACCCTTCTCACCCAATAATAAAGCGATAACCACTCCACCCCGCTCGCGCCCCCAGATCCGGTTAATTAAATCGATCAAATGCTCCTTAATTAGAAAAACTCTCTTTTTAAACCGGCTTATCAAAATTTCATTTTTCAAAATAACCAAATCGGAAACTTCAAACTTGTAATTTATATTTTCCTTTTTATAAAAGGAATTACTCAAACTTCTAGAAAGATTGTCACTGATTAAACTTCCTTGCAAATAAACAAAATTATCATATAAATTGTTTTTATAGTCTTTTGTATCGACATAAAAAAG
>WJJX01000040.1 GCA_014729445.1 Candidatus Moraniibacteriota bacterium
CGAATTAAATCATGTAAAATCAAACCGAAAGCAGATACGTTTACTCATTTAGAAATCAAACCATAATCACAGTAATTAATTATTAAAAACTGTGAGAAATGGATAAAGAATTTCAAATGAGTAAACAAACCAAAAGAGAACTTTTACAACAAATAAAGCCAAATTATCTAAAATTAACCTCAAAAAAAGAAAAAGGGATACTTTTAGATGAATATTGCAAACACACCAAGATGGATAGAAAGTATGTGATCAGTCTACTTTCACCTAAAAAAGATCTCGCTATTAGAAAATTAGTAGGTCGTAAACCAAAAGCCTGGACATACACTGCCGAAGATATTTATTGGGTTAAAAAAATTTGGAAGGTTATGGATTATGCCTGCGGTCAAAGATTAGCTCCATATATCGGCCCGATGATTAAAAAGTTGAGACAATTTGGAGAATTAGACATCCCAGATAGTATAGCCAAGAAAATTAAACATATTTCAAAATCGACCATAGATAGACGGCTAAAAAAATATCGCCAAGAATTAAAAAGAAGATTAATAACTACGACTAAACCAGGCACGCTTCTTAAAAGTCAAATACCGATAAAAACTAAAAGCTGGGACGAGAAAAGGACAGGCTATTGTGAATTAGATTCAGTAGCTCACTGTGGTAGTTCAGCCAAGGGACAATTCGTAAATTCCATTAATCTAACCGATTTAGTGACGCAATGGACTGAAGGTGAAGCCATACTAGGGAAAGCGCAAAAAAGAGTAATCAAAGCCTTAAATAATGCAGGCAATAGGTTACCGTCCGGGTTAAAAGGGATTGATCCAGATAATGGCGGAGAATTCATCAACTGGGGAGTATTTGAATATACCAAGCAAAAGAAAATAGAATTCACGCGTGGTAGACCATATAAGAAAAATGACAATGCGCATATAGAGCAGAAGAATTGGACACATGTGCGACAAATATTTGGCTATCAAAGATATGAGACCGAGAAGCAAGTTAGGCTAATGAATGATATTTATCGTAATGAGTTGAGGTTATACAAGAACTTTTTTATCCCCAACGTAAAGTTAATTAGTAAGAAACGAGTGGGAAAAAATGGGGAAAAAATCAAGAGGAAATATGATAGACCGAGGACGCCATACGAGCGAGTGATGAGGAGTAAACAAATATCTAAGGAGAAAAAAGCTGAGTTGAAGAAAATCTACGACAAATTAAATCCGGCAGAGTTAAGGCGGAATTTAAAGATAAAACTAGATCGATTAAAGAAGATAAAATAGGCAATTACATTTTTCGATATATTAAAAATCAAGAACCATTTGGGTTAGATTTCTAAATGACAAATCGATACCCCTTTCGGTTTGATTCCTAAATGATTTGACGGGCTTAAGGTCTGCGGACAAACGCTGTTGGAGTTTTATCTCCGTCGCATAACGTGTAAACTCTTTGTAAAAGCTTTTAATAAGCGGATAAGTAAGTCAAGAATAATTTCTCGAATAATAAACGAACCTGCTTAATTAAAATCACCGGAGTAATCAGAACCAAAAACAATGGAAAAACAAAACTTTTTAAAATATCAAAGCCCATTGGGAGCAAATATTAAAAATCTTTAATTGTCGCTAATTTAGACTTCCCATCCCTTGACAGCTCTTTTATAGCTTTCCTCTGAGGCGACATCATACCATTTTCCCTTAAAGGAATAGCCGAACAAATTGCCTTCCCGAACGATCAAGGGCATTACCTCTCTGGAAAGATTCTTATATTCCGGCTTTAAATAATCGAAAATCCTTTGGTTAAAAACGTAAATTCCCGCATTGATTAAATGGGAGCTTACTTTTTGACGCGGTTTTTCTTTAAAACTTAAAATTTTATTGCCTTGAAGATAAGCCACTCCCCATTTCGCCGGAGAGGCGATGGAAGTTAAGGCCATAGTGGCAAAACCTTTATTCTGTTTGTGATAGTTCAAAATCTCCAGGTAATCGATATCAGCCAAAACATCTCCGTGAATTACAATAAAGGTCGATTTGTCCAAATATTTCCTGGCCTCAATCAAAGGCCTTACATTGCCCGCTTTTTCTTGTTTGTCAGCAAGATAAGTTAAATGGACCCCAAACCGGGCGCCGTCCTTAAAATATCGCTTAATGCCTTCAGCCGATTTACCCGTAGAGATGATTATATTTTTAAGGCCGGCTTTAGCCAAACGTTCAAGGGTATATTCCAATAAAGCCTTTTTGTGAATCGGCGCCAGAGCTTTAGGTGTTTTTTGCTTTAAGGCTTCAAGTCGGATGGTTTTTCCTCCGGTGAGAATTAACACCTTAACGTCTTTGGAGAATAATTGGTTTTGTAAAATATACTCAATCGCGTGAGAACGATTTCTGATTTTCGAACCGTCTATATAATTATCCAGCATTTTTAAGACGTTTTCTTTCAGGGTGATTGTCAGCCTGCGTCGTTTCATTGGTTTGAAAAAATTTATAATTCAAACTTAGATTCTGGATTATTATACACTTAATTCTTTTAAAATGCTACTTTTTCAAATTTTTTAACTTTTCGATAAAAACGGACGCTTCTTTGATTCCGATATACCAGCTCACCCATAAATAGACAAATACTCCCAAAAGAGCTGAAACACCCGTTTGAAAGAAAATTTTTATAAAAGTTTCCGCTTCCAGGGTGTTAACTTGAATATAACCTTTGAAGGATTCGATTATCAAATCCCAGCTGTTGGCCGTAAAGTATTTAAAAAGCTGAATAATGGTTCCCATAATCAAAGAGGAAATCACAATCTTTAAAATAACAGAATAAATTTTGTAATCCTCAAAACCATCCAATTTGATATATAAAACCAATAGCATAGTAATCAAATTAACCGCCTGGGCAATCGAGAAAGCCAAAGCGATTCCGGCTATTCCCATTTCATCCGCAAGGCTTATCGATAAAACCAAATTAATGATGGCTGAAAAGAAACCGCAGAGAAAGGGAATCAGGGTGTTTTGCATAGCAAAAAAGGACCTGGTGACCAAAGGTATCGTGCTTTGAAAAAACAAACCCAGCACCAGGAAACCTAAAATTTGAAAAGTGATTTCTGTATCCTGCCAATCGAACTTTCCGGCCCCCAGAACCAATCTAACCAGCTGGGCTCTCAATGAAAGCATTATTACGGTGGTGGGGACTACAAAAAAAGAGATCTTGATTAAAGTATTGCTGAAAACTTTTCTAAATTGTTTTAGATCTTTTTTATTGTATAGGAAACTTAAATCAGTGAAGGCGGCTATGGCAAAAGGGGCTCCAAAAATGGTCAGCGGTATCTGGGCCAAATTGTTGGCCAAATTAAAAACCGCAAGCGATCCATGAATTAAGGTTGAGCCGATCATGGTGACAAATAGTATATTCAGTTGATTTACGATCAAACTTAAACCTCTTGGAATAAAAAGCCTTTTGATTTCTTTATGGATTTTTTCAGGCAGCTTGAAATTTTTGCTAAAAGTGAACCCGTTTTTTAAAGCAAAGGGAAATTGAATCAACATATGCAGAAAAGCTCCCAGCACAACCGCAATTCCAAGACCGTAAACCCCAAAATCAGGGGTAAAAAAATAAATGCCGCTTATTATTCCCAGATTATACATAATAGGCGCCAAAGAATAAATCAGAAACTTCCGCCGGGTGGCGAGTACGCCGGAAAAGATCGAAGAGACCGAAAGCAGAATTTGGGATAAAAACAAAATTCTGGTCAGATTAACGGTTGTTTCAAACTTATCGCCTGTAAAACCGGGAACAATTACTTTTAAAAGAACAGGGGCCAAAAGGATACAAACCAAAGAGACCGAGATAATACTTAAAAGAACTAAATTTAAGGCGGTCCCGGTTAATTTCTTGGCTTTGCGCGGATTTTTTTTCAGTTGTCTTGAAAATATTGGAACAAAGGCCGAAGAAACGATGCCGAAAATCAATATATTAAAAACCAAATCCGGTAATTTGAAAGACCCATAATAAATATCCAAAGCTTCCGAGGCTCCAAAATTGGAGGCTAAAAACCGATCCCTGAGCAAACCAAGAAAACTGGATATTAAACTAAAAAATCCGATTGTCAAGGCGTTTTTTTGCAAAGTGGAGGATTGTTTGACTTTTGAATTTAACATTGATGTTGTAAACTAGCTTAAACAATTTAATTTAAATCAACTTAAACAAGTTTTCCCTTGCTAAAAATTGGAATATGTGTTATAATAAATAATTAAAATTATCATCCGATAAGCAGATTACATGGAAAAATCTAGTATTTATCAATGCTTTCGTGAAATAGCCGACCGGTATGGTTCGAAGCAGGCCTTATTATTTAAACACAAACAAAATTGGAAATCCATTACTTATAAGAAACTGTTACTCTTAGTGGACAATTTTAGTCAAAACCTTTCAGAAATCGGAGTTAACCCCGGAGACAAAGCGGCTATCCTAAGTGAAAATCGACCGGAATGGTTGATAAGCGACTTGGCCTTAAACAAATCAGGGGCGATTAGCGTCCCGATTCATATCACCTCAAGCAAAGACGATATCCAATATATTATTAATGACTCAAAAAGTAAATATTTAATTGTCAGTTCCTCTATTTTAAGAGATAACCCGGAATTGCTTGAAGCGGATGATTTTAAAAAAATTATCGTTTTTAACTTAAATAAATTCAAAAAATCTTTGAAAAAACAAAAGAACTTTGAAAAATGGCTTAAAAACAAAGAATTTCTTAAAAATTTTGCTGTTCTGGCTAAAACCAGACCAAACCAGCCAAGCTCCAAATTAAATTATAAACCAAATACAAACGATGTAACAAGTATCGTTTATACTTCGGGAACAACCGGAAAGCCCAAGGGGGTTATGTTGACTAATAAAAATTTTATTTCTAATGTTTCAGCGGTTACCCAGGTTATAAAAATTAGGCCTGACGACCTGTTTTATTCTTTTCTGCCCTTGTCTCATGTGCTGGAGAGAACCGCCGGCAGTTATTCGGCTATATTAAGCGGCGCTTCGATAGCTTATTCTTCGAGTATAAAAAAACTTTCTGCGGAACTGCCTCAAATAAATCCGACAATTTTGATAAGTGTGCCGAAAATCTTTGAAAAAATCTTTGAAAAGATTAGCCAAAATCTAAAAACAAGCGGGGATCTCAAGAAAAAAATGTTTTTTTGGGCCCTGAGAAAAAAGAATAAAGCTTATCAAAATTTCATTGCGGAAAAACTGATTTTGAATCGAATTAAAAAAAAGATTTTTGGAAAAAATCTTCGCTTTGCCGTTTCCGGGGGTGCCAGTATCAGTAAAAGCATTATCAAATTTTTCGACGGCCTTTCTGTCGCGATTATCGAAGGCTACGGTTTGACCGAAACGGCTCCGATAATTACGGTTAATCCTTTAAAAGGAAGAAAGTTGGGATCGGTAGGCAAACCAATTAAGAATGTCGAAATAAAAACTTCCAAAAACAAGGAAATCCTGGTTAAAGGTTCGAATGTTTTTGGAGGCTATTGGCAAAAAGAGAACTTGAATAAAGAAGTTTTTACCCAAAACGGCTGGTTTAAAACCGGGGATTTGGGTTTTATTGACAATGAAAATTATCTGACAATCATCGGAAGGAAAAAAGATATTATCGTAACTTCCAACGGCAAAAATATCGCGCCTAATAAAATCGAATGTCTGATCAATCTTTCTCCTTTGGTTTCCCATTCGATTGTAATCGGCCATCAAAGAAAATATCTGAGCGCCTTAATCAGCCCTAACGTGGCGATTAAAAAATCCGATAATTTAAAGATGAAGGAATATGAGGAGCTAATTAATAAGGAAATCGCAAAAATCAATAAAAAATTAAGTCATTTTGAAAGAATAAAAAAAATCAAAGTCATAAATAATCCCTTTTCGATTGAAAAAGGGGAATTGACTCCCACCTTGAAAATCCGAAGGAAAATTATCGAAGCCAGATATAAGAAGGTGATTGAAAAAATGTATCAGGAGTTTTAAATGTTGAATTAATTATTTATGAATCGATTAAAAAATAACAAGCTTGCTATTGTCACTTCCGGAGGAGGGATGGCCTGCAGCTATACTTCCGGAGTTTTAAAAGGCTTGATTAAAAAATATAATTTAAAAAAACCCGATATTGTTATCGGAAGCTCCGGAAGCGCCGGGATTATTTCTTATTACGTAGCCGGGCAATACGACAACATGATACGCGGCTGGTATGAGCTAAGTTCACAGAAAAGAAAATTTGTTAACCCCTTGCGATTCTGGAAAATAATGGATATAGATTATCTGGTCGACGAAATTATTCAAAAAAAATATCCGCTTAATGTGGACAGGATTCAAAATTCCAAAACCAAACTGATGATTTCGGCGACCGATTACCTGAAAGGCAGGGTTAAATATTTTTCCAATTTTCATAAATACGATATCTATAAGGTTATCAAAGCCTCCAAATCGCTTCCCATCGCCTACAATCGAAAAATTAAAATAAACAAGGATCTTTACTGCGACAGCCCGATTTCAAGTTCTTTAAGCGAAAATCTTAAAAAAGCGGTTGAACTGGGCGCCAAAAAAATTATCGCCATCCATAATACTCATCCGGTGACAAACATTATATTTTACGGTTATAAGGCCTGGCTGAGTTTTCAAAATAAAAATTTTAGAAACAATCATCCCCGGCCTTTGCGGTATTTAAAAAATGTTGATTTTAAGGCTGCTGTCGGACCTAAAGTTGAAATTGTAAGTTTAAAACCCGAACTGGAAAGCAGCCAACAATTCATTTCGGCCAATCGAAATCAGATCAAATCGACAATAAAAGCCGGGTATCAAAACGCGGTGCGCAACAAAGAACTGGAAAAATTATTTTCTTAAAAAAACGGTTCGAGTAGGATAGGCGAATTCAATACCTTCTTTTTCAAAATATTCCATGATTTTGAAATTGATTACCTGTCTTTTTTTCATATAAAGCCCGTAGTCCGGGGAATCAATGTAAAAAACGGCGTTAAACACCAAACTGGAATCTCCAAATTCTTTAAAGGTCACTCTCTCAATTTCTAATTTATCAATATTATTAATAATTTCTTCAATTTTTTGAGGGATTTTTTCCAGTTTCTTCCTGGAGGTTTCATAAGTAATTCCAAAATCAAAAGAACCTCTTCTTTTTTTGATTTTTTTAAAATTATGAACCCTTGACTCGGTTAAGTTTTTGTTGGGGATTACCAGTTCGTCGCCGTCGAGAGTGGTTACTCTGGTGGTCTTAATGCCGATTTTTTTAACCGTGCCGGATTCCTGGCCGGTGGAAATAAAATCGCCGACCTGAAAGGGTTTATCCGACAAAATTGATAAAGAGGAAAATAAATCTCCCAAAATACTCTGAATAGCCAGGGCGATTGCAATACCTCCAATTCCCAGACCCGTAATCAGCGAGGTGACGTTAATGCCCAAGTTTGAAAGAACTAAAACGGCTCCGACGATCCAAAGGCTGGCTTTCGCCAGGTTGATTGCGAATTTAACTACAGCTTCTCTATTTTTTCTTTCGATTTCGTTAATTTCTCCGTTTTTTTCGAAAAACTTTTGAATTGCGTAATCAATAAACTCTTGAATAACTAGAATCACCTGAACAATAAAGGTCACTAAAAAAATGACAAAAACCACTCTATCAACGGCTGAATTAAAGGTTAAAAACTGAAAAGAAACGTAGAGCGCGGTAATTATAAAAAAAACCGTTTTAATATCCTCAATTACCTTGACTAAAAAATCGTCAAAATCGTTTTGCGTTTTCTGGGATAATTTTTTTATCTTGATGAGCACCAGTGATTTAAAGATCTTTAATAAAATCATCAAGCCGATAAAAATAAACAGGCTTATAAAATATTTTTCATAAGTGTTCCCCCAGAGGCTCTGATTTAGAAAAGGCATTGTTTCCTTGAGTTTTTCCATAACAAAATTATTAATAGTTATTTTTTATAAATCTAATATTATTAGTTTAACATTTTCTATCAATTTTACTAAAATTGAATTGCGTTTCAAGTCCTATTAAGTTTAAATTTTTTAATAAGACTAAATGATTATCCCCGCGCTGCGAGCATAACATGGGAACTTTATTACAATTTTAAGACTAAAATTAAACCTTAAACTATTGTTTAATAAAGTACTTCAAGGATAAAATCAATTGGAATTATTTCAAAAACTAAGTTGAATTTTTTAATTAAATTGTAAATATTTTTATGAGCAAGCAAGGTCCTTTCGAACAAGAAAGAAATAATTTTTCAAATCGAAAGCTAAAAGAACAATTTAAAAAAAGTCGTGAAAGGGAAGAAAGACGCTCAAGAAGGAAGGAAGAGCGAAAAATCATAAAGCAACAAAGATTAATCGAAGAGGCGATTAATGATTTTATTTCCAAGAGAAATCCTAATTTAAACATCGGGAACAAGCATAAATTAATAGCTTCTGTAATGGCGCTTATTTTTGCGGCTGGAGCGATCGGAGCGTACACCACAATCGACGACCACCAAACTCCTGACTATAAAAATAAGAAACCGGATGATGATTCAAAAGGATTAATTAAACAATTTTTACTGTCTCGACAATGGGAAAAACTAAAAACCAAAATTAATGAAACCTTAAACAGTAATCCGGAAACGGTTAGAGACCCGGATCAAGTGTTTCAAGGAATAATAAAAGAGTTAATAGAGGCGGAGAATTTTACCTCGTCGGATTTAACTGGACAGCTAGGAAAAGTCAAAAAACTGGACCCAGAATTTGAAACAAAATATTTTTACAATTTGGAAACCCATCAACCCAGAGTCCTTTTTGAGAATGCGGGGACACTCGTAGAGAACCTCCAATCGGCCAAGCCATTGTTCGAGGCCTACGCCGGCGATCATCCCGATTTATTCTACGAATTTGTTGATAAATACAGCCAGGATCGAAGGATAACCGGCCTTGAGGAGGGTAAATGGTTTAAAGAATTATGCAACAATGTTCTTACAAAAAGCGACTATGGCAAACTGCTGGACCGGCGAGAAACCTTTGAAAAGGCTTTAGAGTACGCCGACGAAAATGCAGTCCGGATATTTCTGGGCTATGCTATAGACGACAGACCATCTCATATTCTTAAGTTAAGAGAACCGATCCTGCATTTTTTTCATAAACATTCTCCCGATTCCGACAAATCCATTAGTCAAGATGAAACAGCAGTCGAACAAACTGATTCGATAATGACAAAAGCGAAGAAGAAGCTTGACGAGATTATCGAAACAATTGAGGCTAATTACGAAAATAACCCCTCAATGTGTTTTGGATATCTGAGAAGTATTCTTAAAAGCGAGGAGGCGTTTCGGCTTGGGGAAAAAATGGCGAAAAAATATCCGGCATTGTTTTTTGATACTTTTAACCCAGCTGCCGATATTTCTCCTGTTTTGGATAAAATAATAAATACAGTTGCCTATTCTAGACCTGTGGCAACCTTAAAATATGCAACACCAGAATATATTTCAAGAATTAAAGAGAGCGCTTTGATTAATCTTTTCTATCAAAGCGCAAGCTCTTTTCCCGCCTTTTTTCTAGAACATTTTGACAAATTTATTCCTCAAATTGAAAACAGTAAAAAAATCAACCCTAAAATGATAACAAATTGTTTGAGATCAGCCGCCGAAAATGATCCAATCTCGGCTCAACTTTATTTGCCAAATTCCAGACTTGCGGATCAATCGTTTGTTTCGAGTTTAATTTTTGAAGCGAAGGCCAAGATTGACTTAGAAACCGCTAAAAAGGGTCTAGCCATTCCCGAATCAATTATTGATCCTGATAATTTACCGCCCGACAAAGAGACCTTTAAAAAATATTTAATCAGCATCAATCGCGAACATAAGATCAATACGACAACCGGAGAAATTCCTGAATCTGAAGAAAACGGGTTTTCTTATATTCCTTTTGAAATTTGTGGTTATGATTTAATCACGATTCCAAAGGAATCTTTTGAGGCTGTTTATTTTAACCCTTATTTTCAGGCAACCCTTAGACAATATCTTAAAGATAATCCGGACTTTAAGATGTCTTATATGAATTCGTTTTCCATTGCTCAGTCAATCGCCGAAGGATTAAACATTCATAATAACGAGGATGACTATCAGGCTATTATTAAAAAATCCAATTTTGAAAAGATGGTAAAAGAGGAAAGCCTTAAAAGGTTTCAGGCCTTTCACGAATTACGACAAGTCAAAATTGAAGGGGAAAAGTGTTACGTGGCCTATATGTCTCATGAAGAGATGAGAGCGTCAGATCCTTTGATTAGGGAATTTTTAAAAGACTTGAGGGTGCCTGATAATCAAATCTTATCTTTTGTCAATGGCGTCAAAATAAGCAGGGACGGAGAAAATGAGAACAAAATATCCTATATAAAATCGATAGTTAACAGCAAAGGAAAGATTGCCGAGGATGGTTTTTTACTCTTACCGATTAATGCTCATGGAAGCGAGCAAAATATAGGCTTTGATCAAAACACGCCCGGTAATTTAAACACCAGCTTGGAAAAAGATCCCCTTTCCTTAAATTATAAAGAGCTTGGCGACGCTTTAATCGAATCAGGCAACTTAGCAAAAACGATTTTAATCATCGATACTTGTTATTCCGCGGATTATCTAGAAAATTTATACGATTACCTGGCAGAGAAACAAGTTCAAGAAAGACCAATTCTGGCAATAACCGCCGCAAATTTCTCTAGATATGGATGGGATAATGTCTCCGATAAAGGAAAAGAACCAATGTTTTTTAAGGCCCTAATCGAAGCATACAATGAAATGAAGATCGAGCAATTGAAAGAATCGGGTCTTTCTCCTGATAGAATCCACGAAAGGTTAAAAACATTTAAACCGCCGTTCACTTTTTCCGTGTTCCTAAAAGCTGAATCAAAAGTCTGGAGATTCCTTGACCCAACGGCAACCGGCGTCTGCGAAAAAATAAAAGGCTGTCTTAGACTTGGCAGTCTTGGTGATCCAAGAAGTAGAACCGATTTTGCCGCTTGATTTTTTAAAATAGCGAAAATTTAAATTTTAAGTTAGAATGGAAAATAGGAGAGAAAAGGCAAGATTCAAAATTTAAAAAAACATGACAATCCAAAAAATATTGTTAAAACATAAAGCAAAACGGAAAAATCTACTGCCGGCGCTGCAGGAAATAATCGCAAATTTCGGGTATATCTCCAAAGAAAATCTGTATATTATTGCCGATTATTTTAAGCTTTCTCCGGCTAATTTGTATGGGGTGATTACGGCCGGGGAATATTTTAAAATTGAAAAACCGAAAGTTTTGGAGATTAAAACCTGCAGCGGCGGGAATTGCAAAATTAAGGGTTCCAAGGAAGTACTTAGGGAAGTGGAAAAATACTTGGGGCTTAGGGCTGATAAGTCAAACCATCCTAGAATAAAGCTCGAGACCTCAAGCTGTCTGGGCCGGTGTAATCGAGCGCCGATCTTGATTGTAAACGGAATTATTTATGAAAAGGTTAAGCCTCAAGATGTGGACGATATTTTAAAAAATTATATCTAGAAGATGCTTGAAAAACAAACAAAGCTGATCACTAAAGATTACGATAAAATTAAACCTCATTTGATCGAAAGTTATTTGAATTTGGGCGGATATGAAATTTTAAAAAAGATTGTTCAAGAAGAAAAAGATCCGAATGAACTTTTGGAAAAAATAAAACAAGCCGGCTTGAGAGGCAGAGGCGGGGCCGGTTTTCCGACCGGAAATAAAATCGAATTTGCTAAAAAGTTTGCCAAAGAAAAAAATCAAACGCCTTATCTTGTGGTAAATGCCGACGAATCTCAACCCGGAACCTTTAAGGACAGATACATTATAGATCATAATCCTCATTCATTGATTGAAGGAGCAATGATAGAAGCCTATATTCTTCGGGCAAAAAAAGTTTATATCTACATCAATCCGAATTATCTGGAACAGTATAAAATTCTAGAAAATACCATAAAAACGGCAGAAGACCGGGGATTTATCGGTAAAAACATTTTTGGGAGCAGAACGGATATAAAAATCTACTTAAGATTAGGCGCCGGCGGTTACATTTTTGGCGAGGAAACAACTTTGATTGGTTCTTTGGAAGGAAGAAGGGGCGAGCCGAGACTGCGTCCTCCTTTTCCGGTAAGCCACGGCTACCTGGATCATCCGACTGTAGTTAATAATGTTGAAACCGTGGTTAATATTACGATTATATTAAACTTGGGGCCTGAAGAATACAGGAAATTCGGAACAAAGAATTCACCGGGGACAAAATTGTATAGTGTTTCGGGTTCGGTCCAAGCTCCCGGAGTTTATGAAGCGCCGCTTGGAATTAGCATCAGGGAGCTGGTACATGAAATAAGCGGGGGAATGAAAAAAGGTAAAGTTCTTGATTTTGTTCAAGTCGGCAGGATGGGAGGGTTTTACAAGGGAAAAACCTTGGATTTTAAGATATCCTACGACTGCACCGGAAAGAATGATGTGAATGTCGGCCTGGGAGATGTTTTGGTGGTGGATAAAGCTTCAGACTTTGAAGAATTGCTAATCTCTTGGTCCACTTTTTTCAAGCGGGAGTCCTGCGGCCAATGCACTCCCTGCCGCGAAGGAACTTACCATTTATACAAAATTGCCGAAAGAATCCAGGAAAATAAATTAACCGCCAAAGATTATGACAATTTAAAAAGATTAATCGAGGTGCTTGAAAAAACTACGATTTGTCCTTTTGGCTGTTTTGTGGCCAATATGTGGAAAGGGGTAATCGATTTAAAGGGAAAAAACTATTTTTTAAAAAATAAGAAAAATTAATGAAAGTTGATATAAAAATAGACGGCAAGAAATATAAAGCCAAGCCGGGTGAAAAAATTTTAAAAGTTTTAAAAAATAATGATTTTTTTATACCATCTCTTTGCAACCATCCTAATTTTAAAGATTTTACCTGCAGGGACGATTCAAAAACCGGCCATGCCGTCTGCAGGGTCTGCGTTGTGAAAATAAAAAGAAAAAACGAACAAGCGTTTCGCATAACGCCTTCCTGCGAACAAATTATAGAAGAAGGAATGGAAATTAAAACCGAGGACGAGGAGTTAATCAGGCTTAGAAAAACTAATCTGGAACTGTTATTCACCGATCATGCCGGACTTTGCGTTACTTGTGACAGAAATATGGACTGCGAGCTCCAAAGTATTGCGATAAAATACGAAATCGATTCCTTCCGTTTTATTCCCAAAATAAGCCAGATAAGCGCCGAGGATGAACTGGAAATGCTCTATGAAAAGATGAATAAACGGGCGATGGATGTTACCAACCCCTGTATCAGCCGAGATTCTCAAAAATGTATTAAATGCCGAAGGTGCGTCAAGGTGTGTAAAAATATTCAATCAGTGGACGCTTATACCTCAACCGGCAGAGGTCATGACGCAAATGTGGGAACGGAATATAACACCCCGCTTGAGTGTACTTATTGCGGTCAATGCACAACCGTCTGCCCGACCGCGGCTTTAACCGTTAACAGTTCAATTAGCGATTATTTAAAGGCGGTAAAAGATCCTAAAAAAACGGTAGTGGTTCAAACCGCTCCCTCAATAAGAGTTTCTTTGGGTGAAGAATTCGAAATGGCTGCGGGGACCATCGTTACCGGAAAAATGGTTCGAGCTCTTCGGGAAACCGGAGCGGATATGATTTTTGACACTAATTTAGCCGCCGACTTAACGATTATGGAAGAAGCCAGTGAGTTGATACGAAGAATAAAGAACAAGGAAAAACCCCTGCCGATGTTTACCAGCTGTTGTCCGGCCTGGATATTGTTTTTAGAACAGAATTATCCACAATTTTTACCCCATATTTCGACTTGTAAATCCCCTCAAATGATGATGGCGGCTTTAGTGAAGCATTATTGGGCCCCAAAAAACGGCTTGAATCCCAAGGATGTGGTTTCGGTTTCGATTATGCCCTGCATTTGCAAAAAATACGAAAAAGACAGCCCCGATAACACCAAAAACGATAAATCCGACCACGATATTGTACTTACAACCAGGGAACTGGGAAGATTAATCAGGATTCTTGGAATCGATTTCGCCTCGTTGGAGGATTCAAAATTCGATCTCGCTCTGGGGATCGCTACCAGTGCGGGGGCAATCTTCGGTTCAAGCGGCGGTGTTATGGAGGCGGCGCTTAGAACGGCCTATAATTTTATTACCGGCAAAGAATTGGAGCGATTGGAATTTAAACAAATCAGGGGCGAAAAGGAAATTCGAACCACCAAAGCTAAAATCAAGGATCTTGAACTAAAAATTAAAGTGGCCAATGGTCTCGGCAACGCCAGAAAGATCCTTGAAGATATGCAAAAAGGAAAAGCCGATTTTGATTTTCTGGAAATAATGGCCTGCCCCGGCGGCTGCATCGGCGGCGGCGGCCAGCCGACTCCAACCAGCCCGGAAATCAGAAAAAAAAGAAAAATCGCCATAATGTCTCAAGACAAAACCATGAAACTAAGGCAGTCACATAAAAATCCAATCATCAAAGAAGTTTATGACAAATTCCTGGCGGCCCCCGGTTCCAGAAAGGCTGAAAAATATTTGCACGTTCATAAGTATTGTCCTTATGAGTATAAGTGGAGGTAGTAAGGTTTATTGAGTGAATTTTATAATTCTTTCCCTATTTTTATTCGCCTGTTTTGCCTTAAAATAAATTTCTAAAAAAACAATCTTTTGTTTTTTATAAAAAATAAATAATTCTGATCCCGCTTTTGAGGCCCCGCCCCTTCAAGCTTTTGCAGGCAAATTTTTTGATTTTGTAAAATTTTAACTCTTCCGTATTGCCAATTCCTTGAATCTCAAAAATGCTTTGGTTGTCAATCTTGTTCAAATGGAAAAGTTCAATCGCGTTTCTTTTTGCAACTTTTAGATCATCTTTTAGAGATGGAAATTTTTTTAAGAGTTTTTTGAAATCGCGTTTAAATTCTTTTGTTTGGCTTTAATTTATCATCATATTGTCTCTGTGAAAATTCTGGAGTTCGGTAAAAAACCGCTTCATAATCAATCGGTTTTAAATCATCTTCACTGATCCAGGGAACATCTTTATGCGAATAATTTTTTATTTGAGAGGCATTGAAATCTTTGAATCTTTCAATCTCAAAATCGATCAATTCTTTTTCCTGAGCGGAAAAACCTGACAAATCTGCCTTTCGACGGGGCAAATATTTTTTCTGATCATATTGAAAATATTTTTTTACTACAGGAACTAAATCACCATCCTGTTGCATTTGTTTTAGAATTTCCAGAAAGCCTGCTGGTGTTGGTCCATGATGATTTTTGATATATTTTGCGCCAATTAATTGCTCTTCGAATTTTTCATAGTAATCAAAATCAATAAAATACAAGAGCTTGCAGACAACTGCTTCGCCAATATTGGAACGAGCTCCGATTCTTTCTAAAATATACAAAAGGACTTCCTTGAGCTTGGCGATCTTTTCTTGAGGAACCGAAATACGCATTTTAGGAATTTTTGATTTTTTATTTTTAAGCTTAGATTTTTTAGAAATTTTTTCTAATCTGATTTTGGGCGAAGGCAAGTCTTTGCCGGCCAAAAAATCCTCCAGAGTTAATCCAAAAAATTGGGCCAATTTTTGAGCTTCTTCCACCAGTATTTTTCGACTTCCGTTCTCAATCTGAATATAAGTCGGCCTCGAAACACCAATTTTTTTCGCCAAAAATTCCTGACTGATATTTTCTTTTTTTCTAAGTTTTTTTAAGAAATTGACCACTGTTTTTTAACAATATTTATCATTAAAAAATACTAAGTGTAAAAAATAATGTCAAGTGTAGTGTAAAGAATAATTACATATTTTTTGAGCTTCCTGCTTTTTCAATCCTTAAAATATTTAACAGAATCCCCTTCTTTTATTTTGTGTTTGTCGCAGAAGCCGGCGGTTGTTTCTGTGACGTATTTGGCTTTTTTTTCGGATGGGATTGGTTTGGTTGAAAGCGGTGGATTATTTTTTTGAATTTTTACTATTTTTAGATTTTCGTCTAAAAAAATTAAATCCAGAGCAATGTAGGTGTCTTTCATCCAAAAGGACTGCTGTTTATAATCGGGCATGATAAAAAACATTGCTTGACTTTCTTTCATTTTTTTTCGATTCATTAAACCTTGGGTGCGTTCTTTTTGCGTTTCGGCGATTTCAATGTTTACTTTTTTTAATTTTTTGTTGGTTTCTTTTTGGTAAAAGATCAACTCGCCCTCTTTTTTGAATTTAATTTCTTGAGGATTGTTTGATTCTTTAAATAAATAAAAGGCCAAAGCTAAAAAAAACAAGCCAAAAATCGCAGCTAAAAAAAATTTGATTTGATTTTTTTTGTTCATAAAATAATTAAGGGCTTTCGTTTTAGAGTCTAAGTGGATTAAATTGGACAAAATCCTTATCTTACCATAGGATAAAATTAGGGATTTTTCAAATTGGGAACTTGAAAAAATAATCTTAAAATCTATGTTAACAAAAACCAATAAAAATAAAACCGACGAGAGAAAGCTAACTCCGGGACATACTACTTGTGCCGGTTGTCCGGCGCCTTTGATTGTTAGAAGCGTACTTGATTCGATTAAATATCCGGTGGTGGTGGCTTCGGCTACGGGCTGTTTGGAGGTTGCGACAACTATTTATCCAAAGACCAGCTGGAACGTGCCTTTTATTCATTCGGCTTTTGAAAATGCGGCGGCGACTATTTCGGGAGCCGAAACCGCCTACAGAGTTTTGAACAAAAGAGTGAACAAGTCCAAAGCTCAAAAAGAAAAATTTTCGGAAAATTATAATTTTCAACTGGAGGAGGATATTAAATTCGTGACTTTTGGCGGCGACGGAGGAACTTACGACATCGGACTTCAAAGTCTTTCCGGAGCAATGGAGCGCGGGCATGATTTTTTATATGTCTGCTACGACAACGAAGGCTATATGAACACCGGCGGGCAACGTTCCGGAGCCACTCCCAAAGGCGCCGGCACTACCACGACCCCGCCCGGCGAAGTTTCCACGGGAAAAATCCAAACCAGAAAAGATTTAATGGAAATTGTTGTCGCGCATAACGTGCCTTATGCGGCTCAGGCAAGTATTTTTAACCTCTTTGACCTGCAAAACAAAGTCAGAAAAGCGATGGAAATCAAAGGACCCAAGTTCATAAACGTACTATCTCCCTGTCCGACAATCTGGAAGTTTGACCCGGCTAAAATTGTTGAATTGACAAAATTAGCCGTTGAAACAGGTTTTTGGCCGGTTTATGAATACGAAAACGGAAAATATAAACTTAATTTTGAACCTAAAGAATTAAAACCCCTGGAGGAATTTTTAAAACCTCAAAGAAGATTTGCTCATCTTTTTAAAAACGAGGCGGGTAAAGAAGTGCTAAACGACATCCAGCAATTGGTTAACCAAAAGTGGAAGGAGTTAAAGCAAAAAATGAATTAAATTAAAAAAATGTTTAGCGGAATTATAGAAGAAATGGCCGAAGTCGTTTTAATAAAACGAGATGGAAAAACCAGCCAGTTAACTATTAAAACCTCAAACGATTACGATGACTTAAAGATCGGGGACAGCTTGTCGATAAACGGCGTCTGCCTAACCATAACCGATTGCACAAAAAACCTTTTCAGTTTCGAGTTCATGCCGGAAACGGCTAAAATCAGCAACTTAGGCGATTTAAAAAAAAACGATAAAGTAAACTTGGAAAGGAGCTTGAAATTCAACCAAAGAATAAGCGGCCATTTGGTAAGCGGCCATGTCGATTTTAGCGCCAGGTATTTTAAAAATTTGAAAATCAAAAATTCTTCGATATTATACTTTGAAATCCCGAGTCCTTTTATCGATTATTTTATTCCAAAAGGATCAATCGCCATTAACGGGATCAGTTTAACTATTATTGAAATCAATAAGTTGAAAAATTTTTTGACGGTCGGAATTATTCCGCATACCATGAAAAATACCAATTTAAATTTTTTAAGATACGGCGACAAGGTGAATATAGAAATCGATCAAATCGCCAAATATGTTAAAAACCAAATATCAAATCGACCTAAATAATAACTCTTAAATTAAACCAATGACCAAAACTTTCAGCCCCAAAATGAATGAGAATAAAGACAAAAAAATCGCTATTATTGCCTCGCGTTTTAACGATTTTATAACCTCCCGCCTGGTGGAGGGAGCTTCGGGAAAGCTAATAGAATTCGGCGTTTCCAGCAAAAATATTTTTATATACTGGGTGCCGGGATCGCTTGAAATTCCAATTATGGCTCAAAAAATAATCAAAAAAATAAAACCCGACGCGCTTATTGCGGCCGGAGCAGTTATTCGAGGGGAAACCGATCATTATAATATCGTAATCAACGAATCGGCCAAGGGTGTTTCAGGCGTAAGTCTTGCCACGGATACCCCGATCTTAAACGCTATTTTAACCTGTGATAATATCGACCAGGCTGTCGCCCGCTCAGGAGTCAAAGCCGGAAACAAAGGTGCTGAAGTGGCGCAGGCGACTTTGGAATTATTAAGCGTTATCGATCAGCTAAAATAACCAATTTATGTTTAATTTTAGAAAAAAAAAGAAAAATTTCAGCGAAATCGATATTTCCGACGTGGTTGTTTTAAACGGCGAGCATGAGAAAAGAAAATTGGAAGCTCCGATTGGACTGACCAATTTGAATTATTTTTTTATCATAATTATCCTGGTAATTGTGATAGTTATTTTAAGAGCCGGCCAACTTCAAGTGGCCAGGGGCTCCTATTATACCGACAGAGCTGAAAACAACAGAATCAGTACGGTGATTTTAAAATCGCCCAGAGGCCTTATTAGCGACAGAAACAATCTGCCTTTGGTAAAAAATATCGCCAGTATCGACGCTGTGATTATTCCCTCTTTAATGCCGAGAAAAGATAAGGAAAAAGAAGCGGTTCTACAAAAATGTTTCACTAAAATAAACTTTTCCAACTCAAAAAATACGGTTAATATTCCCAGAATTGAAGAACTGGACTCCGGCTCATCCAAGCCTTTCCTGGTAAAAGAAAATATAAGTCAGGATGAACTGGTCTCTATTCAGTTAAACACTCCTGACTGCCCGGGATTTACAACCGAAGAAACCGCGGTTAGAGAATACACTCATCCCGAGATGCTGGCCCATGTAATGGGTTATGTCGGCAAGGTGACGCAAGAAGATCTAGCCGAAGACAAGGAATATTTGATGACCGATATTGTCGGCAAAGCGGGCCTTGAAAGCTATTGGGAGGAACAACTTCGAGGCGTTCATGGTTTTAGAAATGTGGAAGTCAATTCCTCAGGGGATGTCTTGAGAAGTTTAAAAGAAAAAGCTCCCATAGCCGGAAATAAACTGATGTTGGGAATCGACTTGAAAATGCAGGAATCCCTTTATAAAAATATGGAGGCGGTTATAAAACAACGAGGGGTTTTAAACGGAGCCGCGGTAGTTATCGACCCCGAAAACGGAGCTATCCGGGCCTACGTAAGTTATCCCGGTTTTAACAACAATCTTTTTCAAAGAAAAATCGATCCGCAAAAATTCGACGAATTGATTAATGATCCGGCTAATCCTCTGCTAAACCGCGTAATCGGCGGCACCTTTCATCCGGGATCCACTTTTAAACCAACGGTCGGAGCCGCGGCTCTCCAGGAAGGCGTCGTCTCCCCCAATCAAAGTTTCGACTGTGGCGGTTTTCTCGAGATCGATAATGCTTACGGCGTGTGGAGATTTAATGACTGGAAAACTCATGGTCCCGATATAGATATTTATAAAGCCCTGGCTTATTCCTGCGATGTCTATTACTACTATATCGGAGGCGGTTTTGAGGGATTTAGAGGCCTTGGAATTAATAAAATAAAAGAATATGCCGAAAAATTTGGCTTAGGCAAAACCACCGGCATCGATCTTCCCGGAGAGAGATCCGGTTTTATTCCCACGCCGGAATGGAAACTGGAGGCCAAAAACGAAAAATGGTACGTTGGAAACACCTACCATGCCTCTATCGGTCAGGGAGATGTGAGCTTAACACCCCTTCAAGTGGCCAATCAAGTTGTTCCGATAGCTAATGGAGGAACTTTATATAAACCTCATCTGGTAACCGAAATCGTCAATAAAGAAACCGGTGAAGTGGTTACCAAAATCGATCCGGAAATTTTAAACGCAAACTTTATTGATCGAAATAATCTGGAAATTATAAAACAGGGAATGCGGGATGCCGTTGAATACGGCACCTTAAAACAACTTCAAATTATTGAAAACGATGTCTGCGGAAAGACCGGTACGGCTCAAATCGGAGGAACCGAAGACACTCATTCCTGGTTTGTCGGATTCGCTCCCAAAGACGATCCGGAGTTTGTGATTGCGGTTTTAGTTGAAAGAGGCGGAGAAAGTACGGATGCGGCGGTTCCGGTGGCTAAACTTTTTATGGCGGATTATTTCGGAATCGATTTAAACCAGGAAATCGAGGAAATGGTAAAGACCAAAGAAGAAAACAGCGAGGCTAATCAGAACAGCCAAGATGTTATAAGAAGCGGCAACCGGGTTATCGAAGACGAGGAGTCAGAGCAAACTGAAACTGAAAGTGAGAGTGAGAGTGAAACCGATCAAATCGAGAACCAAATTCAAAACTAAAAATTAAATTATAACAATGATTGAAGGTCTCAAAGTGAAAAAACTCCAAAAATTCAGGGACAATCGGGGCTGGCTTATGGAAACTTTTAGAAACGACGAACTGCCAAAAGGAATAAAACCCGTAATGTCCTATGTTTCAATGACCAAACCGGGAGTGGTCCGGGGACCTCATGAGCATGTCCATCAAGCGGATATTTTTGTTTTTATGGGTCCGGGAAATTTTGAACTTCATCTTTGGGATAATCGAAAAAACTCCAAAACTTATAAAGAATACCTGAAAATAAAAGTCGGTGAAGCTAACCCCGCCCAGGTAGTGGTACCTAAGGGGGTAGTCCATGGATACAAAAATATTTCTAAAAAAGAAGCCTGGTGCTTGAATTATCCCGACAAGCTTTATGCCGGAAAAAATAAAGAAGAAAAGGTGGATGAAATCCGCCATGAAGCCGACGAAAATTCGCCCTTTATTATCAAATGACCGCTCTTAAAAACGTCTCGTTTTCATAGCTTAATCGTATATAGTGCTAATAGGAGTTTTGATTTTTAAAAAATACAAAAGTCGATTGTATTTTAAGTCAAAGCCATCAGGTGTAATCATTAAGCCAAAGCTATGAAAAAAATAAGCTTGCTAAATTGGAAAATCAAATACGAGACTCTGGTTATCGGCCTTTTGTCGGTGGCGCTTTTTGTTTCCCTTACAGCCTTGACTTATTACATCAACGAGCGTAGAGAGGGGATCACTTTGCCGCAATACAGTACGGAAATTTTGAAAAAAAATCAAAAATTAATAAATTATGAAAACGAAATTAGGCTTCTAAAGGCCCAAATTAACGATCTTAATACAGAAATAAATTCTTATAAACTGGCTCTAAAAAACAAAGAGCTAAATAAAGACAGTCAAACAACTACTCTGATTGCAAACTCCTCCGGCTCCACCAATCCCAATAACCATTTGGAGAAGATTGACGAGATTATAGGTCAAGACGAGGTTTCGCAATCCACGCTGGGTCCAATTAAAACTGTTTTGAATCACTTTGATCAATCAGAAGAAGATCAACCCGTCTGCCAAGGGAAGAATATTAACTATTCCGATATCAGCACCCTTACCTTGATGAAGTTAAGTCAAAAAGAGGCTCAAGTAGCGGTTCTTTTAGAAGATGATTCTTTTGAATTTGCAGTTAATTTGGTCAAGAAAGAAGGAATTTGGAGAGTGGATTCAACAAATTGTGAGGTTTTAAGCGAGATTTAAACCCTCCCCAGCTTATCAAGCCCCAGCCAAAAACCCTCCCCCAACCCCTCCCTTCATCAGGGAGGGGGGTGCATTTTAGCTTAGGTCAAGTATTTATAGGCTCCTTCCCTGATGAAGGGAAGGTCGGGATGGGTTTTTGGTCTTTTAAGCTCTTAGAATGTCCACTCCAACCTGTCTAAGCCGCCCGTCGATATCCTCGTAGCCGCGGTCGATTATCTGCGCCTGTTCGATTGTGGATTTTCCCTTGGCCATTACAGCCGCTAAAAGCAGGGTTACGCCGGCTCTGATGTCGGGGCTTTCGATTTGTCTTGGATAAAGTGTGGTTGGGCCGTTCACGATGACGCGGTGGGGATCGCACATAATTATATCGGCGCCCATTCGATTTAGAATATCGGTAAAGTATAATCTGCCTTCAAAAATCGGCTCGTGAATCATGCTAATTCCTTGGGCTTGCGTCATAAGCAAGGTGTACATGGGCTGCAAATCAGTGGCAAAGCCGGGATATTCATGGGTTTGAATACCGGTTGCTTTTAATTTTGTTTTTTGAGGAATTGTTTTAATATAACAATTACCGATTTCGAGCTTGGCGCCGGCCTGTTTTAATCTGTCCAGCAAAGCTCCGATGTGGTTAATGTCGCAATTATTAACTTTGATTTCGCTGTTGTTCATAAGGCCCATCATGATAAACGTTCCGGTTTCCAGGCGGTCGGGGATAATTTTGAAATTGCCGCCTTTCAGGGAATCAACTCCCTCGATTTCCAAGAGGCTTGATCCGATACCTTTTATTTTAGCGCCCATCTGATTTAGCGATTCCAAAAGACAAACCACTTCCGGCTCCATCGCGCAGTTTTCAAGCACGGTTTTTCCTTTGGCTAAAGTCGCGGCCATGGCCAAAGTTTCGGTCCCGGTGACGCTGATTTTGGGAAAGAAAATTTTTGTTCCCTTAAGCCGGCCTTTGGTTTTGATTTTGTAGGTTAGATCGTCTATAAAAATCTTGGCGCCCATTTCTTTGAATCCTTCCAGGAAAAAATCGATCGGTCGTTTTCCGATGATGTCGCCTCCGGGATGAGGAATGGTTATTTCTCCGGTTCTGGCCAGCAACGGCCCTGAAAAAACAATCGATGCTCTTACTCTTCTAACTTCTTTGGGGTCAAGGTCGTTGTCGGAGATTTTTTTGGCATCGATTTTTATTTCACCGGGGCCGGTTTCTTTGACGACCGCACCCATCTTTTTCATAAGTTCGATCATTACCGGAACATCGACAATTTGAGGCAGATTGGAAATAGTGCTTTTTTCTTCGGTTAACAGCGAAGCCGCTAAAGCTTTCAAGGCATAATTCTTGGCGCCTTTCACTTCTATCTCCCCTTTTATTTTCCCGCCTCCGTTGACTATGAATTTTTGAGACATTAGGAGTTTGATTAAGGATTATCGATTAATAATATACCAAAATAACCGAAAAGAGGAAGTTTTGAATCAAATATTTGCTCTTGCCTTAGATTTTCAGTAAATTTAATGCGGTTCTTGTTTTTGTTGTTTCTTTTATAAAGCTAGCCGAATCATTTTTAATTTCTAAAGCTGGTTAGAGTGGGAGGGATTTGTCCTTTTCTCCAGATGAATTGATCCGATTTTTCTTTGTGGACGGGGACAATGTAGGCTCCGCCAAAGAGGCCGCCGAATTCCACGTATTCGCCGGCTTTTTTGCCTTTGACCGGAATCAAGCGGCAAGCCGTGGTTTTGTGATGCATCATTCCAATTGCCATTTCGTCGGCAATGATGGCGGCAATGGTGGTGCTTCGAGTGTCGCCGGGAAGGGCCACCATATCAAGACCGACCGAACAGATCGAGGTCATGGCCTCGAGCTTGTCCAAGGTTAACGAACCTTCACCCACGCCATCTGACAAAAACTTGTCTTCCGAAACCGGAATAAAAGCGCCGGAAAGGCCGCCAATATTGGAGGAAGCCATCATACCGCCTTTTTTGACGGCATCGGTCAAGAGCGCCAGGGCGGCGGTTGTGCCATGGGTTCCGACTTTTTCCAGGCCTAAAAGCTCTAGGATTTCACCTACACTATCGCCTTTGGCGGTTGTCGGCGCCAAGCTTAAATCAATGCTTCCGAATTTAACTTGAAGCTCTTTGGAAATCTGGCGGCCGATTACTTCACCGGCTCGAGTTAATTTAAAAGTTGTCGACTTAATCTTTTTAGCAATTCGATCAAGCTCTAAATCCTTGGGCTGATTTTGAATAACCCGACGAACCACTCCGGGACCGGAAACGCCGATGTTAATAACCTCGTCCGGCTGGTCAACCCCATGGAAACCGCCGGCCATAAACGGATTATCGGAAACGGCATTGCAAAAAACAACAAGCTTCATGCAGCCGATGTAGCCTTTGTTATAATCGGAAATTTTTTGAATAATATCGCCTAACCGGGCCACTACCTTCATATTAACGCCGCTTCTGGAAGAGGCTACATTCACAAAAGCGCAAACGGTTTGGGTTTTATTTAAAACTTCCGGCAAGGATTCGATCACAATTCGATCCGCATAGCCCATGCCTTTTTCCAAAAGAGAGCCAAACCCGCCGACGTAATCGATTCCCAGCTTCTGCACTACTTGATCAATGGTTTTAGCTGTTTCTAAAGTAATCTCTTGATCTTTCTTCTTGTCTCCGGTTAGGCAGGAATTTAGTACAAGGGAAATTGGAGTAATGGTGAGGCGCTTGTTCACAATCGGAATTCCGTAGCGCTTTTCGATATCTTTGGCCTTTGAAACCAGATCTTTGGCTTTTTGAATAATCAGCTTTTCGATTTTTGCCTGCATTTTTTTGTGATCGCTGTCGCAGGCTCTAAGAAGATTGAGGCCAAAAGTGATGGTTCGAATATCCAATTGGTCTTCTTTGACCATTTCGATTGTTTCGGTGATCTCGTTTAAAGAATATTTCATAAGGATAAATTGACGTATCGATTGTAATTGAAATTATTAATTATAGGGGCCTTGTATGCAACGCCCCTATAATTAATACCATTAAAAATTACAACTAGACTCGATGCATAGCCCGAATAATATTTTCATCATGCACATGCACGTCCATTCCGATTTGTTTGCCGGTTTTTTCCAATTTTTTGGACAACTCCGAAATCGAAAGACTGGATTTTTCCAAATCCACCAAAAGCACCATTGTAAAAATCCCCCGCATTACATTTTGAGAGATTTCCTCGATGTTTATTGAATTTTTTGCCAAAAAGTTTGTTATTTTTGCCACAATCCCGACTTTGTCTTTGCCGATTACGGTTATTACGGCCAGTTGTTTGGATTTTTTGGTCATAATCTAGTGCTTTATTATCTAAATAAAAACAAATTCAATTGTTTTGAATTTGTTTTTATTAAAACATAACGATGATTTTAAGTAAATCCCGCAGAGATTATTTTGCTTATTTTTAATTTGTAAGAATATTCAAGATTGTGCAAAAATTTTTCTTCAATTTGAAGAGGATTGAAGACATAAAAGACCGTTACTCATTTTATTTTCTATATTCTCTAATCTTACTAATGAAATCCTTATACCTTCCAAAATCTTCGCCACTTTCTTTCAAGGCGTTTGAAAAACCCCGCAATGCTGTATCAATTTTGAGGATTAAACCTTCGTAAAATTCCTTTCTTGGCATAAAGCCCACAAGAATCGCCTTATCAATATTTGGGCCCAATTCTTCTTCCACTATCTTCTTTTCGTCTGAACTTAACCGAGGAGCCTGTTCTTTTAATTGTTTCAATCTTTCAATCTCCTCGATCATTAAAATCGCATACGCTATCTTAGCGGCCTCATCTTGATATCCCGATTCAAGAGTGTCAAAGAGGTTATATTCCTCTACTACTGCTCTCATATCATCCAGAGTATCTTTAACTATATCCTTAAACGGCTTGGGTAAGTCAATATAAGGTTTTGCCAATTTTTCAGACGTTTCCGTTTCCTGCAAATGTTGTTTTCTCAGTTCTTGAATTTCTTTATCTGCTTCAGCTTCGCTCTCTTTGTCGTCGACGTTGCTACGTTTAAGTATTTCTTCAGATTTACTTTTGATGATTTTAGGCATTAAATTGACAACTGAGCCCTGCTGACTAAATGGTAGTTGACTTGAATGTAAATAGTGATCTACATATTCACTAACAGATTTGTAATGTTGGTCAAGTACATCAACACCTTCAATGCCTGTTGAAAGTGTATTATAAACATATTCGCCTATTTCTTCACATCCAGCAAGAATTTCGGCAATTTCAAATATCCGGGGATCGCTTTCTCGACTCTTTTCAATAGCCTTTTTTTTTCTCTCAATTTCTTGTTCTAACTCAAATGGATCTGGTTCTAAGGTCTGATCAATCTTTCGTCTAGCTTCAGCCAGTTCTTCTTTTTGTTGTTCTATTGTTTTTAAAATTTTCTTTTGATCTTCTAATGCTTTTTTATATTCATTTTTAGCAATTGAAGCTTCTGATTGATGTTCTGTTCTTATTCTTCTCTCTATTTCTTCAATTTCCTTATTCAATGACTCCTTTCTAGTTTCTAATGCGGACAATGATTGCTTCCCAGTTTTAATGTTTGCACTGTTAGTGTCTGATTCTTCTTTTCTTTCTTTTTTTCTCTTGATCTCCTCACCGGGAATTATGGGAAGTTGAAAAACCCTGATTTCGCCTATCCCAACCTTAATCTTTTCTTCATGGCCATCGGTTGAAGTGAGAGTAAATGTACACTCTCTATTCTTTGTCAGGCTTTCATTAATGGTGGCTTCAGCTCCCACTGGAAGAGACGGATCTTCTGATCTAGTACATTTGAAAAAGACCTTGCCTTTATGATCCTGATCTGATGTTACTCTAAACATAATCTGCTTACCTGAAGCCGTATTAATCAGAACTTCGTTATTTAGGTGAAGTCTAGATGGATCCAGTTCCCCTGATGGTAAGACTACGCAATTACTGACATAGCCGATTTTACCTACTTCTTTCTTCCAAGATGGTCCTTGAGGTTGTTTTATAAATTGACCGGGTTTAATTTCTTGTAAGCGAAAACTAGTTTTATTAACACCTTCTTGGCCCGAGTTTATCACCTTTAAATATGTATCTTTACCCTCTTGCTGCACTTCTAGTTTAGTCATTTTACCTGCCTTGTTGAACACTAGGAGATTGTCTCCGTGCCTAAGGTCATCAGCTTGAATCGGGCTAGCAAATCTTTCCAGTGTCTTTCTTTTTTGGGATTCTTCCTCTTCTTCATTTTTGATTTCAAGATTCCTGCTTTTAAGTTTTTCGATCTCTCGGTGTTTTTCTGACATCTCCTGAGTCAATTTTGTCATTTCTTCCTTCTTATTCTCTAATGTATTCTCTTGCTCTTGAAGTTTTCTTGATTCCTTCTCCGCCGTTGCTTTTTTTTCAGATTTTAGTTCTTCTAGCCTGTCTTTTTCGGTACGACTGGTTTTCAATGCAGACCCAAGAGCTTTAATTTTTGCTTGAAGAGATATTTGGGTTTTAAGTTCCAAATCAAGTTCTCTTAATTCCCTTAAATCAGTCTGGATCGTCTCTACTCGTTTAGCTTCTGATTCTGGTAAAGTGACTTGTTTGGATTCAAAATTATTCATTATGTTTAATCCTTAAAACTTAATATTTTAAAATTATAAACCTTTTTTGGAAAACTTACAAAATAGTTTAATTCCCTGATAATTGCCAGATAACTTGATTCCATCTTTGGTTTATTTTTTATTATAAGCATATAATTAGAATTTTGTCAACGTGCAATTTTGTCTTTTGTTGTAAAATTGTAAACGGTATTTTATTCAATAAAATAGATATTTTTGATAAAATTAATAATATAGTGTCATAAATTTAAATTGACAAAAATAAATAGGGTTCAAAAATTCTAACCAATCTTTTCAAAGGCAATATAAACCTCCCCTTTTTCACCTTTTAGATAAATTGTCCCGATATATGGACTTTCGCTGTTTTCATAAATTTCATCCGAATCGTTAATATGGCGCAAAAAGGGCAGACAAGCCTTTTTTATTGCTCCATAATCGGCTTCTTGGTCTAATTTAATAACAATTGCAGATTCTTTTTCTTTAATCGCTGTTTCAACATCTTTATCCCCTCTAGTTTCGTGAATTTCCTTTAATCTTTTCATTAATTCTTTTTTGCTTTTAATTTTCCAAAGTTGGGATTTTTGTAAAATCCGGTCATCTCGAACCATTTCAAAAAAAGGATGGCCGGTTTCAAACGAATCCGGAATAATTCCTTTAATTAAAAATCCCTGCCGGTTGTAAAGAGAATTCGCCGGATTTTTTAAGGAGCTTTGCACTGTCAAAGATTTAAATTCCCGCATTAGAGCATTGACAATCGCAGTTACCACAACAGAAGCCATTTTTTTATTTTTCAAAGGTTCAACAACATTCAAAGAAGTCCCGTGTAATTCCTCTCCAGTGTCTTTTCTAAAACCACAAACTACTACTAAAGCCCCGTCATATTCGGTATTAAACCAAAGATGATTAGTCAGATTATCTTTTGGATTACTGCACTGGTTATTCAATTTCAGCTCTAAAGCGTTTAAAATAAAAGGTGCAATGTCAGGATATAAAGCCTGCCAGTTTTTTTTCGCCTCTTTTGAAATCTGAGTCTTTTTATCTTGGCTTAAATCTTCTCCAATGGGCTTAATTTCCACCTTCAATTTTTTAACCAATTTAATCAAATCCTCCGGAGTTTCAACTAATTTACCCAATTCTTTGTAAAGTTCTTGAAAAGTCGAATCAAATACTTTAATTCCAAGCCCGTATTCTTTGATAAAATCATAAGCTCGACTCGCTATGGCCTGATCTTTTTTCGTGATTTTGCAAGAAAAATTTCCAAGTTCCTGGAAGATAGTTTCCCTGGCGTTTTTAAGTAATCTTTCCAAGACTCTTTCGTCTTTGGGTTCGATTATTCCCAAACCATAAGAAAAAAATTTTCGGAAAAATCCGCTTTTGTTTCGAATCAATTCTTGAATTTTTAAAGCATCCACCTCCTCAAATCGCAACAGATGATGATGATTAACAGTTTTCATCATTTGATCTACTTCAAAAGCGATTTTTGTCATTTCCTTTTCGTTAAATCTTTCATTCAGCGCAAGGATGTCTCTGTAATCGATTTCTTCAAAAACAGTACCCAAACCTAAAAGTTTTAAGCGTTTTGGATCATCAGCCAAAAATGATTTAATTTGAAGCGCTTTTTTCTTTCCAAACACCTCATAAGCTTGTTTTTCATTTTTTATTTTTCGGCGCTTTTTAAACGTGACAAAAATATCCCGTAGGGTTATAAAATCAGCAAAGTCATAATTTTTCAGATCTAAACCGAATTTTGAATAAAACGCTTCAATTTCGGAAAACGGCTGCTTGAGGAATTCTTTTGTTTCGCGGATTTTTTCTTTGCCGTTTGCACTTAGCAAAAAAGCGGTTTTGTTATCTCCTAGCTGTTTGTCAAACCAGAAGGATTCCTCTATTAAATTTACTTTGAGTTTCTTTTCGGGCTTTGCCCCAAGCTCCTTACTTTTAAAACCTGCCTTAATCTCGGCTTTCATAAGGCTTTCGGTGTCAAAAAGGGCGATTAATTTGTCTTCCTGCCTTGAAACAACCCCAAAAATCCCCTTTGCAATTTCTTTTACCCGGCATTCACCGATTCCATTAACATCTAAATTGGTCAAGAAAAATTTATTATAGCCGACTTGGACCGCTCCATCGGGGTTGACTTTGTTAAAATCGGTTTGGGAGTTCGGTCCTTTTTTTTCGGTTTCCCTGGTTTGATTTAAATCCAAATTATAAGGGCCGCTATTAAGTCGAAGCATTTTTGTTTGCGAAATTTTAGGATAAAAAGGATAATTTTAATTTATCATTTTCTTCTTAATTTAGAAAATCCCACTGCCTCGATTTGTAAGCTGTTTCAGTTTTACTCGGGCTGTATGGATCAAGGGCAATTATTGCTTATTGCTGAAAGGTTCACTGCGACGAGCGCTTGTTTGATTCTCCTCTCCTCTTTGTTGCTAGAACTAGAACTTTTCAATTTTGAAATTTCAGCTTGCAATAACGATTTGGCTGTCTCTTCCTCATAAAACTCTATCAAAATTTAAATAAATCTAAAAAACAGCTTAAAATTTTTCTTCTTTTTTCTATCTATGCGCATAATCTATCACACAGTCAGTTTTTTTGTAAATTGTTTATAATGTCTAAAAGTCTCCAATCCAAGTTATTAATTATTCTCTAAAATAATGGAATTTTATAAAGTAAATAAAAAAATATCATAATTTTAAATTGACAAAATTTTGATTATTTGATGAAATGAAAAAACTTTTAAAGATTCACTTTCTAGAGTTGCCTTATTTAAAACAGATTTCTATAATCTTAAAAACCCGGTTAAATCTAAAGACAAAGTTTTAAATGATAAACAAATTAAATGGCTTATTTAAAAAATTACTCTAAAGGTATTTTTAAAAATTTTTCCTAAAATTAAAAATTCAGCGGTCTAAAAAAAATGTTTCAAAAAACCCTACAATCCAGCGGGCTTACTAAATCTCAAGCGGAGGTTTTGAATTTTTTGCTTGAGAAAGGGGCTAAAAAGGCCAGCGTTATAGCCAAAAATTTAAAAAAGCCCCGCCAGGCGGCTTATAAAAACCTGGAGGAATTAATTAAAATGGAGCTTGTTGAAAGGGTTGATAAAGATAAAAAAGTTTCCCTGTTTCGGGCCCGGCATCCAAGCAAAATCGAAACTCTTTTTGAGGAACAGGAAAAAGAGCTAAAACAAAGAAGAAGAGTTTTTAGGCAAACGATTCCGGATTTAACCTCGCTTTACAATTTAAGCATTAACAAGCCCGGCGTTCGATTTTATGAAGGTTTTGAAGGAGTGAAAAAAGTGCTTCAAGACACGCTTTTGGAAAAAGATGAAATCTTAACTTTTTTAAATTCAAAACAGGTCTTTGCAAACAGTCCTCAAAATCAAGAAAGTCTTGATTTAAACGATTGGTATTGGAAGAAGAGAGAAAAACTGGGCATCAAAAAGCGAATAATCGACATTCAAGACGAATCTGTCCGAAAAATGTACAAAGAATTGGGAGAAGATTATTATGCCTTGACTCAAGTCAACTTTTTAAAAGATAAAGAAGTTTCCTTTAATGCCACTATTCAAATTTATAACAACAAAATCGCTTA
The DNA here is from genome assembly GCA_014729445.1 of Candidatus Moraniibacteriota bacterium. Classification (GTDB taxonomy): domain Bacteria; phylum Patescibacteriota; class Minisyncoccia; order CAIUEV01; family JAHKAQ01; genus WJJX01. The sequence continues at coordinate 31,107 of WJJX01000040.1, forward strand.
TCAGGTCGTCAATAAGGATAATGTTATCTCCGTGATTATTGAAGATAAAAACATTCATGGTTTAAATAAAACCATGTTTGAAGCGCTTTGGGTAAACCTGTCTCAATAATTTATTTTTTTAACACTTACAGGAATGACATAAAAATCATCGGAACAGGACCAACAATCATAAGCCGTATAATAATTCGAGCTCGCTTTGGATTTTATTTCCACTGTTAATTTATACTTGCTGTCCAAAGTAAAATAAGTCCAATCAAATGGAATTTTCCTGCTAGTCTCGCTCAGATCTAC